>JAIMBL010000182.1 GCA_023511615.1 Leptolyngbyaceae cyanobacterium HOT.MB2.61 | reverse complement strand
ACTGTCGCAACTGTTACGTTCAACTCACTCAGGACAATTGTCAGGCGTTTATCAACCAAACGTCATTCAACTTCATCTTGGATACACTGCTACAAGCAGCATTTGAAGAAGAGCCATTCTACTCATGCTCATTTCCTTTTGGTATGAGGGACTCTTTGGGTATTAGGGACTAAAGAATGGTTTGTACATTTGAAACTGGCTGTAAGTTTACTGAAACCCCTTTTTGGGTTTTTGATTCCCCTTCGTCTTGGGTTTTGCCCTATTGACCTCGGCCAGTGCTTCTTGAAACAACTCGTGTAAATGCAAAGGCACGCTGGCAATTTCTGGCAACTCCGGTTCCAGAGGCTTGTGATATTCCTGTAACAGGGCGTTCAGATCTTTCTGAAGCTTAAAATTGGGACGGTCAAGGACATTTTGTAAAATGTTCTCCAACGATTCTGGATACTCTGCTACCAGCTTCTGCCAGACACAGGTATTGATGGCCGGGTCTTCCAGGTATTTACGCACCAGGTTTTCGGCTCCCTTCACATTTTGCCAGTCTTCCGTTTCTAACAGCGTTTTGAACTGGGTATAGGTCGGCAGAATCATCTGGCCCCAGCGGGGATGGGCCAGAACAGTGACACTCTCTGCTTTCTTTAGCTCTGGTGGCAGTTCGACCTTGGACGTTACCATCCTGGTCACGGTCTCTTTGCTCTTCAACGCTGTGGAAAGGGTTTTTGCATCCACCCCCATCGTCTCGGCAACGGCCTCAATATCCTCATCTTCCATTCCGGCTTCTTCGGCCAGGTCTGCCAGGGATTTCGATTCGTCAATTCCGGCTTTTTCTAGTTGTTTTTTAGCAACAACTTCCTGGAATTCGGCAATCTTCTTGCCCAGTTGATAGCCGGACATGGTGATTTCATTGGTGCCAAAGAAGTCGAGAAAATCTTGATGGTAGCGCTCGACGGAGAGCCAGGCTTCTTCCAGCAGGTCGGGGGCATCGCTATAAAGAAAGGGTTTGTAGTGTTGCTTAAAGTTACCGATCGCTACCGCCAGCTTGGGCTTACCTAAATTCCCCATCCGCATCAGGGGACCGGAAAATGTCCAGTACTCTTCGGTTACAGGGGAAATTCGGCCCTGAATGATTTCCCCCAGTTTGACCCGCTCCAGTTCCTTTATGTTTGCCGGATCGCTGGGTTTAACCTGGTAGTGTTTTGCAGTTAGCCAGTTCATCACTTGATAGCCGTCTGGCAAAATTTGCTCAACCGCAAACAGGCCAATGAAGGTCCGGTGCCAGCTTTGCAACAGGGCGCGATCGCTCTCCGAAAGTTTCTTACCCTGGCTTTTAATAAACCACTCGATCGTCGTGTTGTTCCCCGCTTTGCCCTCGGTCAGGAATCGATCGATGACCAGATTTTGCTGCTGAATGCTCTGCTGCGGTGCCTTAGCCAATTCCTCTGCTGAAAAGGTTTCCAGTGCGGTTGCCAGTTCTCCCTCCGCATCCAGCACAAAGTCCATTAATGCCTGCTTCAGTTCCCTTGCCCGGTTCAGGATTGTGTCCACGAGTTGTCCTCCATCGTCTCTCTGGAAGGTCTTGTTGATTCCAGGAATGGTGTCCCAGATCTGTTGCTACTTACGCCCTGCTGCACTGTCCCCCTTGTTAAGGGGGACTACAGGGGGTTTTCATCCGCCATCAACAGGTCTGGAACACTCCCATTCCAGGGATGAATTTAAGCTGGATGGATTGAACGTTTCAACCCATCCTGCGATTCAGCAACCCCCCTTGCCAGGATACGCTGTTTCGAGCTAAAAAGCTGTCTGTAGCAAGGTCTATTTCAACCCGTGTTCCGCATTCCAGCAGCAATGCCGTTGATGGTCAGCAGGGCACCGCGCAGGAGTTCCCCTTTGCTGTAGCGCGATCGCACTGCTCCTGTAATGGCTGCTTCAGTTTTGTGCTGACGCAGACGCTTCAACAGCGAGACTTGCAAAAAGCCCAGTGGCACAATCGTGCCATTGCGCAGTTGCACCGACCGCTGCAAGTCCGGATCCCCATCCAGCAGTTTCTTGTTGCCCGTAATCGTCAGCACCATGTCCCGCGTCAGGTAGTACTCGTTTGAAATTTGCTCAAACAGTGGCCTGAACCGCTCCCGATCTTCTGGGTGAGATAATTCACGGACATAGTGCCCGGCAATCTGCAAGTCTACCTTCGACAAGGTCATTTCCACTTTAGAAATAACCACTTTGAAGAAGGGCCATTTGAAATAGAAGTAGCGCAAGAGCTTGAGATGCTCCTCTGGATGCTCCGTCAAAAAGTCGCGCAGGGCAGTTCCCACCCCATACCAGGCTGGTAACAGAAAGCGGCTCTGAGTCCAACTAAAGACCCAGGGAATGGCCCGCAGGCTACTGAGGTCCTTCTTACCGCTACTGCGTCGGGCCGGGCGGGAACTAATCTGAAGCTGACTGATTTCTTCAATCGGAGTGACCTGCAAAAAGAAATCGATAAAATCCGGCTGTTCGTAGATCAGGGCACGGTAATGGGAACGGGACTTGGCCGCCAGTTCTTCCATAATTTCGTGCCAGGGTTGGATGTCATCAAACCCGGTACGTAACAAACTTGTCTGGATAACCGCAGTGGTAATAGTTTCCAGGTTGTAGAGAGCTAGCTCAGGCAGAGAATATTTAGATGCCAGTACCTCACCCTGTTCGGTAATTTTGATCCGCCCGTTGACACTGTGCCCAGGTTGGGCCAGGATTGCTTCGTAGGCAGGCCCTCCCCCACGCCCGACAGAGCCACCCCGACCGTGGAAGATACGCAATTCAACCCCATAATTGTCAGCAATTCGCTGCAGGGCCTGCTGAGCTTTGTGAATCTCCCAATTGCTGCTGAGGAAGCCAGAATCCTTGTTGCTGTCAGAGTACCCTAACATCACCTCCTGCAGGTTGGGTGTCAGTGGAGAAGCCAGAGGGGTAGCTTCTCCCCGATAGGCCAGATAACCGCCTGCCAGCATCGCCCGATAGAACGGCAGTTCAAATAAATTGGTGAGAACGGAGGGTGCTCTTTGCAGGTCATCGACAGTCTCAAACAGTGGCACGACTTGAAGCGTACTAATCCCGGTGGCTGGGTCGTAGAGCCCTGCTTCTTTTGCCAGCAGCAACACTTCCAGCAGGTCACTGACATCGTGACTCATGCTAATGATGTAGGTGGAGCAAATCTCTGGTCCAAATTCCTGCTGAAGCTTGCGAACAGTGCGGAGGGTTTGAATGGTTTCGCGGGTTTTTTCGGAAAAGGGAAGTTCTGCTGGGATCAGTGGACGGCGGGTTTGCAGTTCGGTTGCCAGCCAGAGCGATCGCTCCGACTCGGACAATTCGTTATAGGGCCTGGGCAGAACTTGCAGATACTCAGCAATTTCATTCAAGGCATCGGCATGGCGCGTACTCTCCTGGCGGATATCCAGGTGGGCCAGATTGAATCCAAAGATCTCTACCTGGCAGATGAGCGCATCCAGATCCCGGCAACTCAGCCCCGTTTCCCGCAAGTTGCGCTGAATCAGCCGTAATTCCTCCATGAAATCATCGCTGCAACGGTAGATGTTGGTGGAACTGGCTTCGGTAAAGTCCAGTTGCAGGTGGTCCGTATTGTAAAGCTGGGCATTGCGATCGCGCGTATTCTCCAACCGTTGCTGAATGTAAGACAGCTTCAGTCGATAGGGCTCCTGACGGTAGCGAATGGCAAGCCGGTCATATACTTCCGGCATTTGGGATTGATCCTGCTCCAGGGATTCCAGCAGATCGGGTAGCACATCGCTCCAGTGGAGGGAAAGGCTAAGCAGGTCTGTCAGACGGCGAACTGACTGAATGTACTTCTCCAGCACCAGACTGCGTTGATAGCAGGCTGTTTGCCAGGTAATCTGGGGAGTAACAGAAGGGTTTCCATCCCGATCCGAACCTACCCAGGAACCAAACTTACAGAAATTGTAGCGGGGCGGCTTCATGCCAGGAAAAGTTGCCTGCATGGACTGTTTCAGCCGCTGGTAGAGTTGGGGAATGGCATCAAACAGCACCTCCTGAAAGTAGTGGAGGGCGTAGTCTACCTCATCCAGAACGGTGGGCTTAAACTGGTGCAATTCATCAGTCCGCCACCAGAGGCGAATCTCCTCCGTCAGTTGATCCCGTAATACCTCTGCATCCCAAGATGCAGAGGGTAAACCTAAGGCTAACAGGCGTTCTTCAACCTGGTCTAACTGACGCAAAATCCTGGCAATCCGGCGCTGTTTGTCCCGAATTGTGTGACGCACAATTTCCGTTGGGTGAGCCGTAAATACCAGACGGATATCCAATTGATGAATCAGGTTCTGGATGTGTTTGGGCGGCACATTCAGGTTGTAGAGTTTGGGAAACAACCAGTGGAACGTGCCCAATTCCTTACGGGATTCGGGATCCTGCAAACTCTTTTCTAAAAGGTCTGCCTCTAACCGACCGTAGAGAGTGGAAGACTCGCCGTTGGCTTCCAGAGGAGAAGAATGAGTCGTGGTACGGGCGATCGCCGTTGAAGAGGCCGTATCCCGACCCGCCCGGTATTGCTGCTGCTGATCCCGTTGTTCATAATGCTGCTCAACAATATTGATCAGCTGAAAATAGAGCGCGAAAGCACGGGCAGCCCGAATGGCTTCGTTCAGATCCAGTTTTTCAATAACCTTTAAAACTTCCGATTCAATCGAGGTCGGTGCCTGCCCTTCCGGGGAACACATCTCCCGCAGACGGTTCAGGAGGTCAACCAATTCCTGACCGCATTCCTGCTGCAAAACCGCTTCCCACAGATCTTCGATGATTTTGAGTCGATGACGTAAAAACAGATCGGACGTGTTAGAAGTGATTGCCATTGCATCGGATGCTCTAGACTCTGTCGCCGTTCCAGAGCACAGCCCATCATCTGACGAAGGTCTTATCGAACTCATGGAGTCTGCTCTTGCCAAAGATATTTCAATAATTCTAGGGGGTAATCCCTGCTTTTGGAGTTGCTAGGCACACTAAATCTTTTGATCTGGTAACCCTGAAAGACTAAACTGACATGGGGTTGTCCGGATCAGAGGTGGACGAGGCTGGAAAGTTGAGCAATGGAAGGCGATCGCCTCGAAAGATCTCCTCACTCAGCTCTCCCAGCTCTCGAAGCCCAGCCTGAAGAGCTTTACTACCTATAAGACCCAGTAACAAAGGGCCCGTTGCTAAACTAATCAGTATATCCGGAGCGATGAAATCTACCCATTTATTTTTCGACTGCGACGATTGTCTATCAAAAAAATTCATACTCTTTCAATTCCTAAAATTTTGTGAGTCGTCTGTACAAAACGTTACTGATCTGGGGGCAACTTAGAGTCTGTACTTCGCCAACCCAATCCTTCAAGCTGTGGGCAACATTGAAAGGTTGCCCTCCTTGAAACCATCCATTCTTTAACCGCTAAAGCGCTTGTTTCGCTAATTCCCTCCACCATTGCTCACAGGCTCTGATCCGAAGTTTCGCATAAACTTTGCTCAATATTCTCAGAGTGTGCTATCTCTATTGGGCAACAAAGTGGCTCGATTGACTCCATTATCTAAATCTTTCTAAAACAACTTCTCTGAAACTTAAGTAGACAGGTGCTCCGGTTCTCATGGCAGACATTCATGGACATAACCCATCTGCCGCGCGTAGAAAGTCTTCGCCGAAGGTGAAGAGTATATCTCTGACCCAGTGGATATACCAGAACGCTGGCATCAACCAGGGACGGGTTAGCAGCCGTTTGCGAGGAAACAATCTGCACATTCTGCTGGAAAGTGCCCCCTGCCCTGATGCTGCCACAGTTGTTCCAAAACTCTCTCAAGCACTAGCTGCTGTCCCGCTCAATCGTCTGCTACCCCCCGACGCTCCTCAAATTTACCGGGTCATTTTTTATGGTCGGCAGACAAACGAAGCCAAACCCGCCTGGACTCAGTCATTCTATCTCACAAAGCCAACTCACAGTCGAGAACAGCAGGCGGCCTCTACCAATCTGCTGTCAGTGGAAGGGAATTCTGTCCCTCAAAATCAGGCTAATTCTCTCCTTCCCCTAGTCGAACTGGCCCGTTTGGGGCAGCCTGATGCGATCGCCCGCTACCTGAGCCATGTTTTTAGTGACGTGGGCGTAGCCGTGAAAGCCAGGATCGAGGTGCTTGGGAAACTGGGAAAGGCCGCAGATGAGGGCAAAGGAAAGGCAGTTGAGAAAATAGAGGAAACTGCCCCATCCCACATCCAGAATCCCAAACCTCAGATTGCTTCGTTCAAGCGTTTACTTGTCGTTTGTGAGTCTGCCTACAGTCCCGATCTGTTGATCCTGGCTGAACCCATTTCTCAACGGCTGCGATCGCTAGAGCTAAAGGGTTTCCGGGATGCTGTTGTGTTTGGGCAGGTGAGGGGAGAAGCCCTGCCTGAATGGATATTGCGGGTCGATTTAACTCCGACTGATGAGATTTTGCAGGAGTGGGCACGCTGGGGGGATGTGCAGGCGATCGCCCGGCTGCTGAACCGACTGCTCAACTCCGAGGACATTCAGGTTGCCGCCCTGTTAAAAGATTCCACGCTGCACCTGACTTGTGAGAGTACCCAGTCAACCGTTCCAGATAAACTGACGGTGATGGCTGCCATCACTCCCACACTGGAATCCCTGGCTCCCCAGGGTATCCGGGCAGCGACCATCTACGGAGTTTCCCGTACAGAACCGGGGGACTCTTCCCTCCCCCTCTCTCCCACCTCTTCTGTCTCCCCTGGGGCTTCTCCCCAGTGGGTTCACTGGCTCAACCTGCCCGCTACCGAACAACCAGAACTGGCAAAGTCACCGCTAGAACTGGCTCAGACAGCAAATTTAAAAGCCATTGCGTTTCTGCTGACCCGGCTGTTGAACCCCAACCTGGATCGGATGCTGGCAACAGGAGGAGTTCGGGTGCAAATCCGGCAAAAGGGAGATTTGCTCCACATCATGACCGATGCTCCCACCTGCCCCAACCAGAGCCAGGTGGGCCCTGAAATCAATCGTTTCTTAAAACCATTATCGATCGCCGGTGTCGCCGGGATTCGGGTTTACGGTCGTCGGGCCGGACAAAAACAGCCCCTCTGGAGTTATGGAGTAGACTTTACCTCGCGCAACCGCCTGGTGCCCGAAGCAACCCCAGAGTTTGCCGCTTCCGATGTTTATGTTAGTGATCTATTAGAGCCACCAGGGGCGCTGGTTCTGCGGTCTGAACTGCCACCAGGCGACGTGCGGTCTATCCTGAGTCGTTGGCTGGAAGGACTGGTTCAACAGGTGCGGCGATCGCTGGTTCAGTCCCAACTCTTTGCTCCCTTGGAAACCGACGATTTCAGTTCCGATCTGGTGCCCGCTCCCCAGACCTCGATAGACCCCACCTGCTACCGGGGCACCAGAGTGGCGATCGTTTGGGGCACGGTTGGACTGTTGCTAGTCGTTCAATCCGACTGGATGCTGGGTCAGCTTCTCCGACCCGTTCCTCCCAAACAAGCTTCTCCCACTCCTTCTACCTCTCCTGCTCCCATTGCCAAACCTCTCCCCAGTCCACTGCCACTCCCCCAAATCACCCTTAAGAAAACCCCCTCCGCTGATTCCTCAGCCTTCAATCCTTCTGGTTTTACCCAACCTGGACAGACTGTCATTACTCCTTCTCCGCAATCGGGCGATCGCCCGGATGCGAGTAAAGCGGATTTGAATGAAACTCCTTCCGCCCGTTTGGCCGACCTTCCCGCGTCCCCTCTCCAGCCCAAAGCAAACCTTGGCAAAAATACTTTTCCTACCTTTAATAGCCGTCAGCTCGATGAAAAAGTAGCACTGTATCAGCGCTATGTCGAAGAGAATGGACCTCCTGATGTTTTAGTGGTTGGCAGTTCCAGAGCGCTGCGTGGGGTTGACCCGGTCGCCCTGGAAAAATTTCTGGCGGAGCAGGGCTATCCCGGAGTCAAGACTTTCAACTTTGGCATCAATGGAGCCACGGCTCAGGTAGTGGATCTGATCCTGCGGCAGTTGTTGCCCCAGGAGAAATTGCCCAAACTGATTCTATTTGCCGATGGGGCGCGGGCGTTCAATAGCGGTCGCTTAGACATTACCTACAATGGCATCGTTGCCTCTGAGGGCTACCGGATGCTGATAGCGGGTAAACCTCCAATTCCTGGCACGACTCTGGCCCACGCTGCCAGGGCAAGAGCGAAACCGAATCCTGGTGAGCCAGCTTCTGTGACCGAAGAATCATCGAATTCCCTATCAAATGCCTATCAGGCCATTAATCGGGAGCTGGATAAGCGATTGGGGGCACTTTCCCAGCTTTATGCTCAGCGCGATCGCCTCAAAGCTCTACTGAGTGAACAGTTGGCCAGTCTGTTGCCAAAGCCGGATTCTTTCATCGCCTTTGGCAAAAAAATATCTCCGGGGGAACTGAGCGATGCAACCAGTCCAGCTGCCTCTGCGTTGAATTCTCCACCATCTATCCTGACCGAAGGCGACACGGCTGATGTGAATGGGTTTCTGCCTTTACCGAACCGTTTCAACCCAGCCACCTACTATCAAAAGTACGCCCGCGTCTCCGGCGATTATGACTCTGACTACGAGTCTTTCAGCGTTGAGGGCAGGCAAACGGAGTCGATGATTGCGATCGCCCAGTTTGCCCAAACCCATCAAGTTCCCCTTGTCTTCGTCAACCTGCCACTCACGAATGATTACCTCGATCCCATCCGCAAACGTCACGAAGAAGCATTTCAGCAATATATGCTGAAATTGGCCAGTCAGTACGGCTTCACCTACCGGGATCTCAGCCTGGTTTTGGCAGACCAGCCGGATTATTTCTCAGACCCCAGCCATCTGAACCGTTACGGAGCTTACAATGTCTCCCGCCGACTGGCTGAGGATATTATGATTCCGTGGCAAAAGACTAGATAAGTAACTGGGTGCAATTAAAGTAACTGGGTGCAATTAAATTAAAGATGGCTTTGGGGTTGGAGGGGGTGCCCCCCCCCTGCCTGGGGGCAACGCCCCCACTCCCTCTCTAATTCCACTGTCCTGAAGCACCTGCGTAAAGCTATAAATTTGACAGCCCACTAGAGCCAGTTACCAATCAGGATGAAGGGAGACCAGACGGCTGGATGATTGTATTCTCGATCTCTAATTAACTTTAACTGGGCCTGTCTCAATGCTTCTGCTTTGGTAGTATTCGGTTGCAGCAGTTGGGTGTAAAACTCTTCAATTAGCGGGACGGTGGCTTCATCGTTGATAAACCAGAGGGTGGCGACGGCACTTTTGACACCCGCACGAACGGCAACACCTGCAATTCCCAGGGCAGAGCGGTTGTCTCCAGCGGCAGTCTGGCAGGCACTCAGGGTCAACAACTCGACTGATTCCTGACTCTGGCGCGATCGCAGCACATCATCAAGCTGATTAATCGTAATCCGTTCCTGGTAAGCCTGAAGATAGGTGCTGGCTGCATCAGCTCCGAATTTGCCGTGGGTTGCCATGTGAATGATGCGGTAACTTTTTTTCTGCAACTGCTGCTGCATATTCTTGAGGGTGAATGCCTGATCCAACAGTCTGGTACCGCCCAAAATGTTCTCTACCTCTGTCACTTCCTCATGCACATTGGGTAGAGCTCTAAAAGGTTCCTGCTCAATGGTCAAACCCAGAATGAGAGCCTGCGTATTACGGCGATCAAACGGACGGCGGGTGGTGAGGCTGAGGCTGGGAGTTGTAGCAATTGGATACTTTTCGATCAAAAACTGCTTGCCATCATGCAGGGCCGACATTGGCACCTTCCGCAGGACGCCATCGTTAACAAAAACCAGTATGGCAGGTTTGGCCTCTTCCAGGTCTGCTTCCATCGAGCGAATAAGCGCATCGTAAACAATCTGGGCTTCCGTCAGGTATTCCTCTGTTGCTCGTTTCTCCAGCATTAGCCGCAACTGGTCAATCCTTGCCTGGAGCTGGGTTTCTCCCAGAAATTGCGCATTCACGGCTTTAGTTCCGGCTCCAGTCTCAGCAGTACGAACTTGAATTGGGTATTTCTTCAGGGGTCTGTCCGGTAGCCGCAAAATCATGTAGGCTCTGTCTTCTAAAATGACCGAGTAAATGACAGCGGCTTTTGGGTCGATCAATCCGTAAGCAGGTTCCTGGTTGTCACGGTTGGGGGAGAGCGACTGTTCTATGATCGCCGCATCCCTCGCAAGCTGTACACAGTCATCTCCAAAAAAGTTTTGCAACTCCGCCAGTTTTAAGAGTTCCAGGAGATCCAGAACTTTGCTGATGTTGCGTGTGTTTGGGTTGAGGG
>JAIMBL010000181.1 GCA_023511615.1 Leptolyngbyaceae cyanobacterium HOT.MB2.61 | reverse complement strand
CCCAGCCAGGGGTTCCACCCCTGCACCCCGTCCTAACCACAATGACTACCGCTATACCTGGTGAGTCACCAGAATCATGACGCCGTTAGTATTTCGATAATTAACAATCAATGGTCGAATGGCTGCGGTTTGCTGCGGTTCTGTACGGGAGTTTTGAAAGAAGGAATTCAACGCTGGAAACGGCTCTACTTTTCCCAGATTCAGCAATCGAGCAGTATCTAAACAACGATACCACCTCAACTGCTGCTATAGATGCCGCGATCGCGCAGTTGCTGAACAAAAAACTCTTCCAGGGTGGGGCGCGACAGGTTTACCGTTAGAATCTGGGCACCCATCAAGTTGAGTGTTGCCAGAAAATCGTAGGGGTCGCCCTGCAAATTCCCATACCAGCAGCCGTCTTGAAAGCCTAAATTGGTCATTCGTTTCTTGAGAACATCGAGACTGCCACCTTTGCCTTTAACGAAGTAAGTATCGGCTGTGCCCAGTAGTTCTTGCAACGAGCCAACGCAGATAAGTTCGCCCTGGGCCAGAATGCCAACGCGATCGCAAATCATTTCCACATCGGAAAGCACATGGCTATTAAAGAAAATGGTCCGTCCCTGGGATTTTAGTGACAGGATAATTTCCCGAATCTGATAGCGGCCCATGGGATCTAAGCCAGACATGGGTTCGTCCAGAAACACTACCTCTGGATCGTTGATGAGTGCCTGCGCCATGCCAATCCGTTGCAGCATCCCTTTGGAGTATTGCCGCAGTTGCTTTTTCTTAGCTGCGGAATGGGCCAGTCCCACCAGGTCAAGCAGTTCGGGGATTCGCTGCTTCTGTACAGAACGGGGAATGCGAAACAGTCCAGCCGTGAACTGCAAAATTTCCCATCCCGTGAGGTAGTCATAGAAATAGGGATTTTCGGGCAGGTAACCTACCCGCTGCTTGATGGCGCGATCGCCCAGGGGTTCCCCCAGCAGTTTGGCCTTACCTCCCGATGGACGAGTGATACCGAGCAACGTTTTCAGCAGCGTTGTTTTACCGGCACCGTTTGGACCCAATAAGCCAAATGTTTCACCTTCAAACACCTGTAGCGTACAGTTTTTCAGGGAAACAAGCTTTTGAGTGAGCCAGAATCCGGTACGATAGGTCTTTCTCAGCTCATAGGTTTCCACAACCACTGGACGTTTTGCCGCAGTCGATTCAACGGTCGATTCGGTTGCTTCCTGATTAACAGATTCCATAGATTTTTAGATATACCCGCTCGCCTAAAAGTTTCCATCGATGGCCTACCTCATAGTACCCTGCTATACACTGTGGATGGAGACGTTCGGAGCGTTTATGGATCGGTCTAAGGTTATTGCCGTGATTACAGGCGCGATCGCCATTGCCATTAGCATTGCCTACCTGCTGATTGTGCAGATTCTCGACTTTCGTAGCGAAATGGTGCCTGCCCCCATGGGAATCGTTGCCCCCATTGAGATTTACGCTCCTGGCAACAGGATGGGGGGGATGCAGTAAACTATACAATAAGTGGTTAATATGCCCCAAATCGCAATTAAGTTGGAGCAAATTGCAGCTTTACGCTTCCCAATCGTCTGAATTGGAGTTGCGGGGTTCCCAATCCTCTTCAAGGTTAGCTGCCAGGTGCTCAGAGTTCGGCGATCGCGAAGGAGGCAACAGGGGTTCCAATTCTGCCTCAAGCTGTAATTCTTCCAATTCCAATATCGCTTCATCTTCCTCCTCCGGCTGATTCAAATGCAGAGGATTCACCACCCGCGTAATGGCCTCTTGCACAAAGGATTTAATGAATTCATCGCGGCGACTCAGTTGAAATTGACGCTGTACCACTTCGGTAATGCCCCCATCTCCCCAATCCTGGTCATGCCGGAAGTATTCAATAAAACTTTTACCGGCAATCCGGGTCAGGTAAGCGGCTGTCACTCCCTGGATAGCCCGCCCTACCAGCATGCCCCCTACACTGAGCTGGAGGGCTGCGGCTACCACGGTAATCGCTCCCTTGACGATACCCAGGCTGGCCAGGGTTTTGCCCAGGGAAAGGGCCAGTTCCCGTCCCCGTTCCATATTAATTTCGCAACCATAGACTCGCCCAATCTCCACCACCATTTGAGCGTTGACAGCCGCGGCTGCCAGCATGTCCACAACGGGTAAGGGCGTTGCAGCCACCACTCCGGCTCCAATCCACTGAAATCGTTCTACAATCCTGTCTGCCTGGCGACGACGCTGAACGTCAATCAGATTGCGAGCTTTTTCACTCAGCCGTTGAGATTGCAGCAGGATATTGTCCGCCACCAGGTCTTCCCCTTCGGCCCGCAGAACCGCCACCATCCGGCGAATCAGGGGCATGATGTCGGGGTCGGGTTGAAACAGTTGCCCGTCTTCCAGCCTGACTGCTTGAGGTCGGGCTGCAACGGCAACCACGTCAGCGGGCGCTACCAGGTGCCGCACCCGTTCGCGCAGGCGGGCCAGAATCGTTTCCCGATCCTTGTCAGGGAAGAGGTCTGATTTGTTGAGCACGACGAGCGATCGCTTGCCAATTTCCGCCAACGCCTGCAAGGGGTCGTATTCAGACTTGCGTAGGTCATTATCCAGGACGAACAATAGCAAATCAGCTTCGGTTGCTAACTTGCGTGCCAGTCGTTCCCGCTCCGTCCCCGCAACGCCTGCTTCCAGAATTCCGGGGGTGTCTGTAATCAAGATTTCTCGATTCAGACCCTTTAGCTTCAGCAAATAGGTTTCCCCCACCTCGGTTGTTCCCATCGGGGCACCCACTTCTCCCACCATGCGCCCAATCAGCGCATTCACAATGGATGTTTTACCGGCTGACCCGGTGCCAAACACCACAACCCGTATTTCTCCCCGTGAAAGGTTTTGCTCGATCTCACGGGAGCGCATCAAAAGTTCCTGACGGGCTACCTCATCCTGAATCTGAGCAACCTGCTGTCGTATCGCTCTCAAGGTTTCTTCCGCGGCTTCTGTTTTAGCAATGGGCACCCTTGGCGGCGATCGCCGCGCCCGTTTTTTCTTACGCTTCTGTTGCTGAGGTAGCCAGAAGAAATAATAGATAAATGCTGCAATCAGTACCCCAATCAGGACAATGATCAGAAACAGGAGAGCCTGTGACAGCAGCGGATAGTAAGACAGTTGCCAGAATAGTCGTTGCAGGGAATCAATCAACCAGATCGCTAAACCCAGGATCAGGATGATGCCAAAGATGAGGACTAGAAAACGCGACAGGGGCATGGAGAAAACGCCTACAGCCAGTGCCATTGCCTTTCATTCTAGTCTCAGTCGGGTAGTTGTTAGTTGCGCTATGAATTGCCGACCAATTTTTGGGGTCGCGTTAAACCAAACTTACTTCTTTATCCAACGGTCCAATTCCAGCTAAGTCCAAAATCTGTGGAATCAGGTCTTCCCGCTTGACGGCCATCATATGGACGCCCTGGCAAAGCTGACGCGCCAGTTGGATTTGTTCTGCGGCAATCAGCATTCCTTCATAAAGAGGGTCGGAGGCACGCTCCAGGCGCTCAATAATCGAGTCGGGAATGTGAACACCTGGAACGCAGCGGTTAATGAACTGGGCGTTTTTGGCTGACTTCAGCAGAAAAATACCGGCCAGGATGGGCTTGTTGCAACCAGCGGCAACCTGAACCATGAACTTTTCGAGGCGGTCAAAGTCTGAGATTAACTGGCTCTGGAAGAATTGCGCTCCGGCTGCGAGTTTTCGTTCAAATCGCCGCTGTAACCCTGACCAACTGCCACACTGAGGATCGACAGCGGCACCGACAAACAAATCTGTCGCTCCATCAGGCATCGGTTTTTCATTAAAATCCATGCCTGCATTGAGCTTATGAATTAGCTGAAGCAATCGGACAGATTCCAGTTCAAACACAGCGCGGGCTTCTGGATGATCGCCAGCCTTGACTGGATCGCCAGTCAATGCCAGAACGTTACGAATGCCAAGGGCATGGGCCCCCATCAGGTCTGCCTGTAAGCCAATCACGTTGCGATCGCGGCAGGCCAGCTGGAAAATTGGTTCGATTCCATGCTGAAGCAAAATTGCCGAGGCGGCCAGAGATGACATCCGCAGCACAGCTCGACTGCCATCGGTAATGTTAACTGCGTGTACTCGTCCTTTCAGCAACTGCGCCATCTGAAGCATATGGGACGGATCGCCCCCTTTGGGAGGCATCACTTCCGCTGTTACCAGAAAGTGGCCCGCCTGAGCCGCTTCACGAAAGGTGGTTTTGAAATGGGCATTTGAATTAAACAGATTCAGCATTCCCAGTCAGGCATGTTAACTTCAAAACATTGCTATCCACCTTACCTGTCATTAAGGAAAGTTAAAACCGAGGATTGAAAACTTTCATCACAACTTAAAAACAATGTTGGATGGATAAACTTGCTACTGTGAGACATTTCCAGCCTAAGTTGGCAGGGAATAGCCTAATGCTAGCTTGACTCTGCGAAGGGTCTCGCTGGCAATGTCCGAAGCTTTTTCCCGTCCGTCGCGCAGAACCGATTCCAGGTAGCCCTTCTCGTTCATGATCTCGTGATATTTGTCCTGAATCGGTTTCAGGTGGGCGATCGCCGCTTCCGTCAACAGGGGTTTAAACTGTCCCCAGCCCATGTCCTGACATTCTTCAGCCACTGCTGCTTTAGACTTGCCGGAAAGCAGCATATAAAGGGTCAGCAAGTTGTTGCACTCAGGGCGATTAGGGTCACCAAAGACTAATCCCCGCACCGGATCGGTCTTGCATTTTTTGATTTTGTTCCGAATTACCTCTGGGGAGTCCAGCAGGTTAATCCGGCTCATGTCAGAGGGATCGGATTTTGACATTTTTTTGGTGCCATCCGTCAGGCTCATAATGCGGGCGCCATCTGCTCGAATCAGAGGTTGCGGTGATTTCAGCACTGGTTGATCGGGCTTGCCGTACTGGTGGTTGAGGCGGTCTACAATATCGCGGGTCAATTCGATGTGCTGCTTCTGGTCTTCCCCAACGGGCACCTTGTCGGCATCGTACAGCAAGATGTCGGCTGCCATGAGTACCGGGTAGTCCAATAACCCTACACCTACGTTTTCCCCCTGTTTGACCGCCTTCTCCTTAAACTGGATCATATCGGTCAACCAGTTCAGGGGAGTGATGCAGTTGAGTAGCCAGGCGAGTTCTGCATGGGCGGAAACGTGGGACTGCACAAAAATGGTGGAGTAGTTCAGGTCAATGCCACAGGCCAGGTAGAGGGCGGCGATCGCATAAGTATCCGATGCTAACGTCGAAGGATTATGGGGAACTGTAATGGCATGTAAATCGACCACACAAAAGAAATTGTCGTACTGGGATTGCCCCTCCACCCAATTGCGAATAGCGCCCAGATAGTTGCCCAGGTGAAGGTTGCCCGTTGGTTGGACTCCAGATAGAACTCGCTGCTTAGTCATGGTGCTTAAAGATTCAGTCTCCCTTAAATGACTCCTGTACAAACAAGTTAAATAAGTGTAAATATTATTACTCCGCTGTCACATTGATTCCTACCAATTATGACCCAATCCCTTACTCAAGAGCAGTCTGCTCAACTTCAGGAATGCTTTCTTCTGGCACAGGACCCCAAGCAACAGGACGATGCCAGTAAAATGTTTGCCGAACTGAGCGATAGCCTTGGCTCTAACCCTGTTGCCACTGAACTGCTGGAAGCCCTCTGGAATGAAGTATTAGCTGCCCGTCGCTCGGCGGCATTCTGGCAACAGTTTAGAGATGTTGAGAAAGAAATGTCAGACAAACTGGCAAAGAGCCACTTGCAGTTGCGGCAAAACTATTTGCGATTGATACAGGAGCAATAACCCGCTTTATCACAGAGATTGCAGAATCTGTTGGGAAGCCTGGATTTGTTCGGAGCTGAAGCCTGCTTCGTCCAGATAGTTTAGAAAGGCGGAGTCGCGATAGCGAGAATCTAACTCGATCGCGTGCTGGTAGGCTTTCTGGGCAGGTACGCGATCGCCATTCCCCCAGTGGGCAATGGCCTCCGCAATGGGGGGATGGGGATTTTCTGGCTCCAGTTTGGCAGCTTCCTGAGCCGCGGCAACGGCCCAGTCGTACTGTTTCAATCGTTCAAAAGCAAGACTCAGATTGTAGTAGGCAATTTCATTGTCTGGCTTCAGAATTGCTGCCCAGCCGTGGGTTGCTACCGCTGCATCCAACTGTCCACCAACCAGGTAAACAATTCCCAAAGCGTTTAGGGTTGGGACATCAAATGGATTGAGATAAAAGGTTTGTAGTAACGTGTCAGCGGCTTCCGTTGTTTGACCGGCACGGTGCTGAGTCCATCCCAGCAATACCCTGCCAGAGAGGTTATCTGGCTCCAGTTCAACGGCTTTTTGAAACGCTGCAATCGCCTCCGCATACCGCTCCTGATTTCGGTATTCCAACCCCATTTGCCGATATTTCTGGGCTGAAGGCGCCGCTATGGACGGTTTAACTTCTACCAGGCGGCTGAACGTAATGATGCCAGCCACACAAAGGATTCTGGATACTCGCGATCGCCACAGATTGGAAGTTGAGGATTTTGCCATTTACCAGTTTGTCCTCGCAACACCACTCATCGACTCCAGAGCTTTCAAGCTCAGAAAGTGAACTTCATGAGGATGGAGAAGCTAAACCCTTCCCAAAACACACCCATCACTTCAAGCTGACCGACTACTAGGGTACAGGATCGGGGAGTGCCGAAGTACCCTGGCGGGTATTTTAGATTTCCACTGACGTTAGTCATTCTGGCAATATCGGTCGCACTTTTCATTCCAGCCCGATGGAGGCAACAGGCAATAGGGAGAGGGGTGGGGGGAGGAGTAGATGGGTGAATGGATAGATGCGCTTTAAATACAGCTAAACCAGGAGAAAAAACATGAATATTTTCAAACAAGAAGCCGAGGGCTACTGTCCACGAGTTGTGGTCAAATTCCAGGATGACCTCGAACTTCCCTATGAAGATGGAGTTGAGGTTGTAATTCAAAACCGACATTTAGGCCCATGGGAACAACTGGCACGGGAATATCCCGGTATTACCCTCAAAAGACTTTACACCTCGGTTGATTCAAGGAAAATCCAGGAATTGGTCAACCAGGCAAGGCAACTCGATCCTGGCTATCGTCCATCCAGGCTAGCCAATTACTTCGTGATTAACTGCCCACCGGGAGTGGAACCTGAATCACTGGTGAAAATCCTCTCGTCCTGGCAAGCAGTTCAGACGGTCTATTTCGATCCACCTGGTGATGAGCCGTTTGTCAATCCTACCGATGACCCCCGATCGGATGACCAGGGGTATCTGAATTCGGCTCCCCAGGGAATTGATGCCCGCTATGCCTGGCAGTTTCCTGGAGGTGATGGGGCTGGACTGCGGGTGATTGACCTGGAGCGGGGCTGGACGTTCAATCATGAAGATCTGGCCGCTCAGGGGGCTACCCTCCTACATGGATCGATTCGGGATGGCTCCAGAGCCCACGGAACCGCGGTGCTGGGTGAGCTTGCGGCAGTGGATAACACTTTGGGATGTATTGGCATTACCCCCAACGTTGCATCTGTGGATGCCGTTTCTTACTGGGGTAGCAACCGACCTGATGCGATTATGGCTGCGATCGCCAACCTCTCTGCAGGAGATGTGCTGCTGCTGGAAGCGCAGCTCAGCATCCCAGGTTGGAACAATATGCCGATTGAAGTACTGGATGCCGAATTCAATGCCATTCGACTGGCAACGGCTCTGGGAATTGTGGTGGTAGAAGCGGCGGGTAACGGATCCAATGATTTAGATACCTATACTGATGGGGCTGGTGGCGCAATCTTTAACCGCACCGCTCCAGGCTTCCGGGATTCAGGTGCAATTATGGTGGGGGCTGCCAGTTCAACGGTTCCCCATACCCGGCTGGGTTTCTCCAACTTTGGTAGCCGGATTGATTGCTACGCCTGGGGCGAAAATGTCAATACCTGTTCTTCGGACGATGCGGGAGCGATCGACCAGTACACGGAATTCTTCAATGGCACCTCCAGCGCATCACCCATTGTTACAGGGGCAGCCTTGGCTGTACAGGGACTTGCCCAGGCCAACCTCGGAGCCCGTTTTACTCCCCAGCAACTGCGTGCTATCCTCAGCGACCCCGCTTTGGGAACGGTTTCCAACAATCCGGCCAGCGATCGCATCGGGGTCATGCCCAATCTCAAAGCCATCATTCACAAACTGGAGATTCACAGGCGTCCCTGCGAAATCTGCATCCCGATTAAGCTCAAGGTTCCCATCTACGTCAGCCCCGTTGTGATTAAGAAAGATGCCCAGTCCTAAATCAGTTATAAGATGGAGAGACTTTGTGAGAAAGGGTTTCTGAGGAACCTTTTCTCACAATCCACATAGGATCGCTATAACCAGGATTACTGAAACCCAGGGGATCAAGCAGTCTTTTTATTGTTGCGTTTGGCGATCGCCATGACCACGTAGTAATAAACCGTGAAGAGAATGGTGGAGAAAATTTGTCCGCCCCAGAATCCATGCCAGAACTCAAAGGAGGCTTTGCCCCAACGCGCCTCAGCGATCGCCATCAGCATAATACGTGGAATATTAAACAACAACGCTAATACCACCCCAATTACCATCATCAAAATGACTCTGGATGCCCGTTGCTTTAGAAAAATCCCCAACACTAAACTGGCAACGGCCATAATTGTTGCCATATCAAAGCCACTGCATCCCCAGGCCACTTCTACCGAACCACCCGGCAGCGTCAGCACCACCCCATTGGCCTCCACTGGCTGACCAATAGCCCGCAGCCCTAAAGCACCACCCCAGGCCATAAAGTGTTCCAGCATTTTAGGGGGCAAAAACGTTTCCCATAGCGTCTTTGCCACAAGAGTTGGGCTGGGAAACAACCCGGCAAAAATCAGAAAGGTTGGGAGGGGAAATAGTCTGAAAAAGGCAATGCCCCAGGTACTACAGGCAATCCCAGCCAGAATCAGCATCCAGATTATTCGCTGGGCCCACTCTCCTAAAATAAACCCAAACGGAGTGAGCAGCACGCAGCCAATAATCAAAATATGTCCCAGAAACTCATCTTCGGGGGATACTTCTAGCTTTTCCAGTTGAGCCCGTCGTTGCCAGATCAGGTGAACGCCCAGGGCGATCGCCACTGCCATCAGCAAACTCGCCGCCCCATGCAGCGTACCAAATATCAGATCGCCCAACCAGTAAGGAACAAAGCCCAGGCTTGCCAGAACTCCGCAGGCCACAATCCGGTTGTGGGTTGTGCGGGTACTTTCATGAGCAAGATGGGCGATCGCCTGCCTAACTTGTTTCCACTTCATCCCACCGCAGCCTTACTTTTACGAACTCGCATCCCGTAGCGTCCCAACCCAATCAGTCCCAGACCAATTACAATCAGGTTGCCAATGCTGGAAACACCAGTTTTCAAAACCGTTGTTTTCGCCGTTTGCTTCAATGAGTCTGCCTGCGTATTAATTTGTTTCGATAGCTGTTGCAGTTGTTCGGGCGTTGCCTTTAAGTTGGGTGGTGGGTTTGTCTGTGCATTCTGAATCTGAGTCTGTGCCTGAGATGCTTGTGTACTGATATTGCTGACTGCCTGTTGCTGCAACGTCATACTGTCGCGGATCACCAGCAGACTTGCCAGCACAAACAGGACACCCACAATCAAACTCAGCATCGAAAGCCGCCTCAGCCAGCGACGGCTTTCCAGACTAAAAATGGTAAATGCCGTACCCAGCAGCAACACAATGCTACGGTCCGCCATTTGCTGTAACAAACCAACCCGCCACGTTGGATTGCCAACATTGGGGGGTAATGCCAGCACCAGCATATCAATCAAAAATCCGGCTAAACAGGCGATACCAACAATCTGGAAAACCGCTCTTGCACCGGAAGGGGCAACACTGTTGGGGGTTGGAGAAGAAATAGATGCCATAGGGGTGTCAATGAGTTGTAGATAAGTATAAAGAGGGGTGTGCAATCACCACTTAGCTTTACGCAGCCCGGTTAATCATTCCCGGATGTTTTCTATAAAGAGATGATGTAGGCACCCTGATGCCTTGCCATAGAGAAGCTTCGGATCATCACTGACCCGAAGCCGCTATCATGCCTCAATTTCAGACAATCAAATCAAGAAGGTTCTCCCGGCTTGCCAGTGAAAGAGTCGCTTACGCTACTCTTTCATCTAAAACAAAATCAATATCCTAAGGATTTTGTTTTGGTGATAAGCGTCGCTCATCAGCAAACTCTCAGGAGAGCCATCAGGAAGATGGAGTGAAATGACCCCCAATTTTCGGACAGGAGGCTAAGAGTAGTATCCTTGTTCTTAAAAGGGGTAAATATGGCAGCAA
>JAIMBL010000180.1 GCA_023511615.1 Leptolyngbyaceae cyanobacterium HOT.MB2.61 | reverse complement strand
CGGGTCGCAGACCCTCAAAATTCAACCTCCATCAACTCCCTGGGCATTCGCTACCCGTCAAATTTGATTTGACAGAGCACTACGTTCTTTTACAGAAAGAAGCAATTCACAATAAAACTTGAAAGAATAAACCTACTCGAACGATCAAACGAATGGAATAAACAGGAGTTCATCATGGCTGGAAAAAACATCCTCATGCTGGTTGGCGACTTTGTTGAAGACTACGAAGTGATGGTGCCCTTCCAGGCATTGCAGATAGTTGGGCATAGTGTCCATGCCGTCTGCCCTGCTAAGAAATCGGGGGAATTTGTTCGCACCGCCGTACACGACTTTGAAGGCGACCAGACCTACACCGAAAAGCCAGGACACAACTTCACCCTGAACGCCACCTTTGACTCCATCAATCCAGAAACCTATGATGCGCTGGTGATTCCTGGCGGACGGGCACCCGAATACATTCGCCTCAATCCTGCAGTGATTGAAATGGTGCAGCATTTTGCCAGAGCCAATAAGCCGATCGCTGCGATTTGCCACGGACTTCAACTTCTGGCAGCAGCGGACGTTATCAGTGGCAAACGCTGTTCCGCCTATCCGGCCTGCGCCCCAGAGGTAACCCGTGCTGGTGGGTATTACGTGGAAGGGCCAATCACCGACGCAGTTGTAGATGGCAACCTGGTTACAGCTCCTGCCTGGCCTGCCCATCCTAAGTGGTTAGCAGAATTCTTGAAGTTACTGGGAACCCGGATTGAACACGCCGAACTGGCAGCGGTCTGAAGGAGTGCTTTCCCCTTCAACTTAAAACTCAAAATTTAGAACTACTTCTAGAGAAAATTACCCAGATCGTGAAATTGTTCAGGTGCCCAGCGGTAGCGGATGAACCAGTTTGTAGATCTGGGTTGAGTCGGCGATCGCTCTGCACCTGATGTCCCGCCAGGAGAAGCCTCTATCTTCCCTGCGTCTACTTCCACTCCTTCCTCTGCCAGTTTTTGAGGCTGGTTGGGAATGTGGGGGGTCAGTAATCTGCCATCTACCGTCACAATTCGATGTACAGGTAGATGGGCAGGTGCGTTTTTAATAAAGGTTGGAATGACCCGGTAGTAGGCGTTTGCTACCCCAAGTGCCAGAATCAGGTCGGCTGTAGTGACGACCTTACCTGGCGGAATTCTGGCAACAAACTCCTGAAATCGGCTTTTGACATTTTCGGAGAGGGTCGGGAGGGTGTAGGGGGTGGGGGCGATCACATCACCCACTGCCACAAATCCACTCTTGACAACCATCCCCAAAATTCCTCGCCTGCCCTTAATTGCCCTTGCCAACCCTTGATGCAAAGACTCCAGTTTGGAACACGGTGCGCAGAGAAAGGTGGGGCGGATCAAAGCACTTCCTATCCGCAGGACAATCCCTGATTTTAAGGATTGGAGACTGGTATCAACCAGGATGTTTTCAAATAGATCCCCAGGCTGCAAATCAAACTGCTCCAGTGCAGGCTGGTCAGCCAGCAACAGTTGCCGGGGGCTACCAGCGCAAGCATTGCGATCGCCCTCAATCCCATAACCACGCAGCAGAGAAAGACTTTGGCATGCAACCATCTGACCATTTGACTGCTTGGTAAAAAGCTTAATCACTTTCATTCCTGGCCCCTAATCTGCATCCGTCCCTGGCTGGAGGCTTCGCTCCACTTCCTTTCTAATTCCAATATCTTGACGCACCTGCGTAGAGCTATAAAAAAAGAAAAAAGACAGGTCGAGCAAACCTACACCGCAATCCTGAAGAATATCTATAACACCTTCTTCAGAATTAAATATAGGTGTGGGGAACACCAGGTTGGTGCCGCTCTCCTGTCCTTGCAGTTCATTCACCTGTGATTAGAAACTATCAAGGGAATTTGTCAATCCTGTGTTTCGATCATGAACTTGAAGTGACAGGTTCAATGAAGTGGCAGGTTCGACCCCATCACACTTGCCTCACCACAAAACCCTTGACATCAGGTATTCACGATTCATTCTCTTTAAGGAAATTTCCAGTTGGGAAAAAAGATTTCCAGTTGGGAGCAAATTCCTCTTTCTAACGTCTCTCAAAGTGAGAATTTTTAGTTGCTGGTTCACTCCCCACCTCCTGCCCCCTCAAGCCTGACTTCCTACAGCCAAAAATTTCATTCTGGTGTGATTTCAACGTGATGAGAATGCCATATGTGCTATCTAGTATTTGGAATCAGTAGGATAGTTGTGTTATTGATCCCTTGAGTCGCTTCTTGATTGTGTAACTGCTTCCGCGAAACACTTCAATCGGGTAATCCAGCATTCATTCAATTAATCCTTGGACACAAGCATTCAACCTACTGGACAACCTAACAGCATGAAGATGATGACTCCGAATAACTCCCAAGACCAAACTCGCAAGTCCTTTTGGAAGAAACCTGCCGTTTACCTGCTATTGCCTTTAGTAGGAGCAGGAGCTGCTCTAGCGGGCGATCGCCTGCTGTCTTCCAATTTTTCTCCCGATTCACCAGCGATCGCCCAAACTGCAACAGCAGACACCGCCCTCGTTGCTCAGGCACCTAATCGCAGCAGCGCAATTCTTTCAGCGACCGATCCTAACTTTATTGTCAATGTCGTAGATCGGGTAGGTCCGGCTGTGGTTCGGATCGACTCTTCCCGGACAGTAAGAACAAGAGTACCGTCAATCTTCAATGATCCGTTCTTTCGGCAGTTCTTTGGGGACATTCCCAACCCACCCTCCAGCCGTGTGGAACAGGGAACGGGCTCAGGCTTCATCATTAAATCAGATGGTTTGATTCTCACCAATGCCCACGTCGTCAGCGGTGCTGATACCGTGACGGTGAAGCTGAAGGATGGACGCGAATTTCAGGGCAGGGTGATGGGCGCTGATAGCCTCACTGACGTAGCAGTGATCAAGATTCAGGCCAATAATTTGCCAACAGTCGTAATGGGCAATTCAGATAACTTGCGTCCTGGTGAATGGGCGATCGCGATCGGTAACCCCCTGGGGCTGGATAATACCGTTACGGTAGGCATCATCAGCGCTACGGGTCGCCGTAGCTCTCAGGTACGTGTCCCGGATAAGCGCGTCAACTTCATCCAAACCGATGCGGCCATTAACCCTGGTAATTCCGGTGGTCCCCTGCTAAACCAGCGTGGCGAAGTCATCGGTATGAACACCGCTATCATCGGTGGTGCTCAGGGCTTAGGCTTTGCGATTCCAATCAATACAGCCCAGCGCATCGCTAATCAACTGATTGCCAAAGGAAAGGTTGATCATCCTTACCTGGGGATTCAGATGACCACCCTGACTCCCGAACTCAGAAGGCAAATCAACAGTTCTAATGAAACGGATATTAATGTTCAGGATGATGAGGGGGTCCTGATCATTGGCATCATGCGAAACTCTCCCGCCTCCAGAGCCGGGTTCAAGGTTGGTGATGTGATTAAACGGATCAATGGACAACCTGTAAAGACGGCTGATGAAGTTCAGCAGGCGGTTGAGCGGGCATCGATTGGTGGCAACCTGCAAGTCGAGGTGAGACGAAATGGACAAATGGTTGCCCTTTCCGTGCAACCCGGTGCCTTTCCTGCAAGAACCGCTCAAAGTGGCGAGTAGGGGGAGTAACTCGGTCGCGGGGTGAAAGGGTGGTAGGGCAATAGGGTCCTTCCTTCGCTCCTCCACACCTTTCGCCTTCCCCTGATCCTTACCCTCTGCGCCCTTTGATTCCTGCTCCCTATTTCCACTCCCTACTCCCTCCCCTGACATGACTGAATCTCTGCAAATCATTGAACTGGGCAATCCGATTTTGCAGCAACGATCGCATCCGGTTGTAGATGTGAGAAGCGATCGGGTGCAAAAATTGATCGCCGATCTCATGCTGACGGTTCGAAATGCCAATGGAGTTGGAATTGCTGCCCCTCAAGTGGCTCAGCCTGACCGGCTTTTTATCGTGGCATCCCGTCCCACCCCTCGTTATCCCAATGCACCGGAGATGGAACCGACGGCCATAATCAATCCCCGCTTCCTGGCCCATTCCGATGAAGTCGTTAAGGACTGGGAGGGTTGCCTCAGCGTGCCGGGTATTCGGGGATTAGTGCCAAGATACCAGGCAATTGAAGTGGAATACACGGGGCAGAATGGAAAACTCTATCGGCAGGAAATGAACGGCTTTGTTGCCCGTATCTTCCAGCATGAGTTGGATCACCTGGATGGAATTGTGTTTCTAGCCCGCGTTGAGAGCGTTCAGGATTTGATGTCTGAAAAGGAATATCAAGAGCGAATTGTTCAGGCAAATGAGCGTTTTTCATCGAAAGAATAGATAGCGAACTCCAATCACTAGTAGAAAGATTCCGTATAGTTTTTTCATGAGTTCGCTGCTGATGAAGGGTTGATTGGCAAACAACGCTCCAAATAGATTGCCAATCAAAAGCCCGATCGCAATCACTACAGCATGTTTAATATTTAGATTGCCGTTGCGGTAGTAAACAATTGCTGCCAGCAGTCCAATGGGCAGGATTTGGGCTGCGATCGAGGTTCCTGTCGCAAATTTCTGATCCATGCTCAGTAGCAACACCATTGCTGGAACCATAATGGCTCCCCCTCCAATCCCAAACATTCCTCCTGCAACACCAGCCACCAGACCAATGATCAAAAGCTGAATCAGCAAATTAGGCATATATTCTCTTTTGCGTCTGCCAAACGAATTTCCGTATTGTAGAGCCAGCATGGCTCATTTCAGTTCTTACGGACACCGATAAATTCCAGACCGGAGCTACCTCATTATTACCCCATTACCCATCCACCCCTTGACATCAATCGGGTGAGTGTTGCTTCCATAACCGCAGATGTTTGCCCAGAAACGGTGTAGACTAGCGCTTCCCGATATACGCGCTGGGCGGGATGGTCGATTCCATTGGCCGCTCCGCTCGAAGCGGTAATGGCAGCATGGGCACAGCGGACTGCTAGTTCAATTGCCCATGCTCGTAGCTGTAAGTTTGCCTCAAAGCGATCGCCCCCCACCTGAGCAGAAAAGATGGATTGACGGCAGGCGGCCAGTTCTGCTGCCAGTACCTGATGGGCTGATTGGAGAAAGGACAATTGTTTTGTCTGGTAAGCGTCTTCCAGGATGTCCAATCCAGCTCTGGCACAGCCCAGGGCAAAGAAACTGTGATGCAGTACATTGAGGCGATCGCTCTTTGCCACCACACTCACAGGACTGATACTCACCACTTCAGCATTGGGCAGAAACCAGTCCTGAAATTGAACCGTCACCGTCTGGGTAGAGTTCATGGCAGCCAGTGCCATTGGCTCGCCACAGACCAGGCTACCTCCCGTTTCCTGCTGACTCGTCTGGAGTGGCACCATACCGTAGACCGCCCGACCATCGGGCAAAACGGCAGCGACGATAAACGTTTGAAAGAAGCCATACCCGGTTACCCAGGGAGATAACCCATTCAAAAGGTAGCCACCGTCGGTTGCGATCGCTTTCAGGGGGGAATGATCTCTGCGCAGGTGGGCAAAGCTAATGCCTACGAGCGCTCGCCCCCTCCCCATTTGAGGTAAATATTGCTGCTTCAGAGATTCATTCTCGCTACGTGCCAGAAGGGAGCCTGCGCTTTGATGTTGTGCCTGCAAAAATGCCAGAGCACCTGAATATCGGGCAATCAACTCTTGAAAACAGCGAAAAGTGTTTTCATCCACCCCCCCTCCCCCCCACTGCTGGGGCACTCGCAATGCCAGGAGAGTATGGTTTCCTAACACATCCAGCGCTTCCTGGAGAGTATTGGAATTGTGATCGATCGCAGCGGCTTTGGGAGCGATCTCAGTGCGAAGAAGAACCTCTGCCCTTTCCATCAGGGCTTGGCTGGACTCCATACCGATGGTCTCACTACTCGTTGCTTTCTTCGACAGAATTATCGCGTTGCATCTTTTCCACCTGAACAACTGAAAGTCCGGTTATTTGGGCAATCTGTTCAATAGTCATACCGTTGTGGGCAAGATTAGACACCACTTGCTGAAGTTGCTTAATCGCTTGCTTGGCTCGTTGTTGCTCCTCTTCAGCTAACGTCGGAATCCAATTGCCAGTGCTATCGTACCAGCGCAACCAGGAATGGGTAACGCCTTCGTACTCTCCTTCCCAAATTCCCAGTCCCAGTTTAAGGGCAGGCATCCAGAAGCGGGATTCTGCCAGAGTAACTTCCTGGTATTGCCCATCACGTAGGGCAAAGGCGCGAAGTTGATTAGTGTGACGGTCGTATACGGCGTAGTAAGGGACTCGAAGTATTTGCTCATAAACCGCCCATTTGGTAGGAGGGCCTTCTTGACGTTGAATTTTTCCTAGGTCTTCGTCTTCGGTGCCAGGGGAGAGAAACTCAACGACAACCGATGGGCTGATGCTTTCCTGCCAGATAACGTAACTCAAGCGCAGGTCCCGTTCTTCGTATAGACGAGATACCCCTACAACAGCAAACCAGTCTAGACGCTTGTACCAGAGGGGATGGCGGGAGTCGTAGTAAAGGCTAAGGTCGCCTGCGGTGAAGGTGCGATCGCGAGTGTAATCAGTCAGGCGAAAGGTGGCACTCAGCAGTTGGGGTTGGAGATAGTGATATTCATCGGGCAAGCCAGGTTCCTCTGGGTTGTCACAGGGGAGGTCATACATGGTCGGGAGGGTTTCTCCCGGTGGACGGGGTGGATCGGTCTGGTGAATCGTGGGTCTGGTGAAGCACATAGGAGGAAGGAGCACGGGTGTTTCTATGCTACAAGCCAGAAGAACCGACTTTCTTTTCAGAATCGCTCCAGAAAATTTGACCAATCCTTCCCTTAGGGCGTTGCTGAATCTGGGGATGAAAAAGGTGCTGGATGCTTAAAACTTCGTTTCAATTCATCCCGCTCTTCAGCAACGCATCCCTCAGCTAATTGGGGAAACAGTCTGTTTAATCATCGAATGCACCTGTTCTCTCAGGTCATCCAGTTCAAAGGGTTTTACAAGATAAGCATCTGTTTCATCATTCAGGCTTTGCGCCTGCTCCAGGGTTTGATTTCTGGATGAAATCAGAATGACTGGAGTTCTCGAGGTTTGAGACATGCCCCGAACCTGTTTCAGAAAGGTGAAGCTATCCATCAGCGGTACCCCATCATCGCAAAAGAGGATTAGATCGGGGGTAGTCACCTGTAAGAGCTCAAGCGCGTTGTGGCTACTGCGAGCAGATGCAACCTCATACCCGCAGGATTCCAGGTAAGTTAGGATGAGGAAAATCGTGTATAGCTCATCCCCCACCAGCAACAGGCGATCGCGTTTAGCTCTTCTCTTGTTTTCCATACTGGCTCCCCGTTTCCTGAAACTAGCTGGTTTAGTTTGACCTTATCTTTTGCTTAAACCGGGATGTTGATATCTTTCACAAAATCTTCGCAAAGTTCTACAGCAGACACACTGGAAATTCAAAGTCAAATTCATGAAGAGCCTCCGTGAAATCTCTGTATGAGTGGGTGGGCAACAGAAAAAAGGGGGAGTCGGGAATAGGTGGGCTTCCCTCTCAGGCAGGGTTGGAACCCCTGCACCCCTAACAAAACAAAAGTTTTGTTGTACCAGAACCGTTATGGGAAGATGCCAAAGGGATTGCTTAAATTGTTAGGGTTGTTGGGACGGGTGATGGCAGGGCTGTTAAACTTTGATCCTGTCCTCCGTCCCTTTTCCATGTTCAATGAACTATTGGTTAATGAAGTCTGAACCCAGTGCGTACAGCATTGACGATCTGAAGCGCGATCGCACCACCCTCTGGGATGGGGTGCGCAACTATCAGGCCCGGAACTTTTTGCGCTCAATGCAGGTGGGTGACCTTGCCTTCTTCTACCACTCCAACGCCGAACCGCCAGGCATTGCCGGGTTGATGAAAGTCTCCAAACCAGACATTGTAGACCCGACTCAATTTGACCCAAAGAGTAAGTATTACGACGAAAAATCACCCAAAGATAATCCCCGCTGGCGAACGGTGGAAGTTGAGTTTGTGGAAGCCTTTCCCACCCTCCTTCCCCTAGAGACACTGCGGCAGAAGTTTAGCCCAGAGGAATTGATTCTGGTGAAGCAGGGCAATCGGCTTTCCGTCATGCCCGTGGAAGAACAGGTTGCCCAACAAATTTTAGAAATGGCTCGTAGTTAAGCTTCCTTTCCCCTATGTCCCTCCCATCCTCCGCCTATCTCCAATTCACCCCCGATATGACCATTTGCCGGGTTCTCAACGGCATGTGGCAGGTTTCTGGTGCCCACGGTTCTATCAATCCCAAAGATGCCATTCAAAGCATGTTTCAGTACGTTGATGCGGGCTTTACGACCTGGGACTTAGCCGACCACTACGGCCCTGCCGAGGATTTCATCGGTGAATTTCGCAGGCAGTTGAAAGCAAGCCACGGAGAAGAGGCAGTACGAGGGATTCAGGCCTTTACCAAGTGGGTGCCCCGCCCTAGCAAAATGACCCGCCAGATTGTAGAAGACAACCTCAACATCTCGCTGCGCCGGATGGGGGTAGAGTCCCTTGACCTGTTGCAGTTTCACTGGTGGGAATATGGCGATCGCAGCTATCTGGATGCCCTCAAGCACCTGTCCGATCTACAGAAAGAAGGCAAAGTCCGCTACCTGGCTTTGACTAACTTTGATACAGAACATCTGAAAATCATTCTAGATCATGGCATTCCCATCGTGGCCAATCAGGTACAGTACTCCCTGGTCGATCGCCGCCCCCAGGTCCAAATGGCGGCTTTTTGCGAACAGCACAACATTCAACTATTCGCCTATGGGTCCCTCTGTGGCGGCTTATTATCTGAAAAATATCTCGGCATGCGCGAACCGGGACGCTGGGATCTGGGCACCGCTTCCCTGCGCAAGTACAAGCAAATGGTCGATGCCTGGGGAGATTGGGGACTGTTTCAGGCATTACTAAAAGCGTTGCAAGCGATCGCCCAAAAACACAAAGTCACCATCGCCAACATTGCTGCTCGCTATGTACTGGAACAGCCCGCCGTCGGTGGTGTGATTATCGGCGCGCGCCTAGGTGTCTCAGAACATATTCAGGACAATGCCAGAGTGTTTGATTTTTCCCTGGATGCGGATGATCTCGTCAAAATTGACGCAGTGACCAGCAAGGCTCGCAACCTATACTCAATCATCGGGGATTGCGGAGACGAGTATCGCCGCTGAACCTGTATAACAGTTGCTATTGCGGTAGCCATTGTGGTTATTCAGGGGTAGAACCCCGAGCCAATAAAACAGACCATTGGCATCCCCGTCGATTGCGGTAGTCATTCTGGTCATTCAGGGATAGAACCCCTAGCTGGGGGCGAAGCCCCCACTCCCTCTCTAATTCCAATGTCCTGACACACCTGCGTAGAGCGATAGTGGTTGTTTGTTATTAGACAGGGGTGATGGATATCTCTCACATCGGTGAATTGAGGGAATTACTGTCCCTTAGGCGCTACTTCAGAAGCAGGCACCTCTGTGGTGGGCACAACCACGGAGGGAGCATCTGCGGGCAGTTGGCTTGAGGCGGGTTCAGCCATTGCAGGTTCCTCAACAGTTGCAGCCCCGGCTGGTGCCCCTTCAGTCGGTTGAGTTCCGGTAGTTTCCTCCTCCAGCGCAAAATCCTGCGTTACCACTTCCTGGATCTCCCATTCTGTACAGGCAGGACCGCCAATGAGTTGGGTGTTGCATCCTTGAAGCTTGATGACATATTGAGTATTGGGCAAGATTTTGGTGATGGCAAGACTCCCTCTATTACCGCCTTGCAGCATCTTGTGCGTTTCTAGCTCTTCTTTTCCAGGACGAACCCAGCGCACATTGTAGAAGTCAAAGAACTCCCTGCCACGCCAACTAATTCGAATTGAGTGGGCATCAGAGGTCACTGATTCAATGCAGGGGCGATCAGAGTAACAAAATACCTGGCCATTGCTGACCACTGCCTCGCCCGCTGCTGGCAGCAGCACAGCCGCTGCTGCAACCATAAAACACGGAACGCCAATAAAAGCTTGTTTGCAATAGGTTGATAGCACAGTAACACCCCCAATAGAAGATCGCGTACTCATCAGGAACTCCTGCTACTTGGTATTTCGGCAATTTGTATTTCGGCAATTTTAGCCGACATTAATTTCGCGAGAGCTTTCAAAAATCAAAGTCCTTCAAAGAGTGCCCTTCTTTCAAGCCAAGTTGCTCACTCCTGGCTTTCCCTGTGCTTTTCGTGACTGCAACAAGTCCTAGTGATTTACCCCATTCCCCGCTTTTGCTTTCGCATCACTCAAAAAATCGGTTCTCCCAGCTTGCCGGTGAAAAAGTGGCGTAAGCTACTCTTTCATCTAAAACAAAATCCCTAGACTATTGATTTTGGTTTGGT
>JAIMBL010000018.1 GCA_023511615.1 Leptolyngbyaceae cyanobacterium HOT.MB2.61 | reverse complement strand
TCCAAGGGATTCCATGGTACAGTTGGCGCTGGCAGATTGAACCACTGTTGGCCATCCTGAAAGGCGATGGTTTCGACATCGAAGCCACTCAATTAGAATCTGGAGTAGCGATTCAACGCTGATGGGTCCTGTCCCTGGCCGCGGCGGTTCAACTGTTGCAATTGCAACAAGGTCGCGATGACCCGAACCAAGCGGCCCGGGTGGTCTTCTGCCAACAGCAACAGCAGTGTTTAACTGAGCGAGCTCCGCCGCTGGAGGGACGCCCCCGTAAGCAACAAAACCCTTATCCTCGCTACACCTTGGCTTGGGCATCCTGGCTGATTGCCCGTTTAGGCGGATGGTCTGGTCTCCAAAGCCAGCGACCTCCAGGAATCAGGACTCTATTCAAAGGACTGCAAACGTTTGAGCGTATCTTTTAAGGCTGGATTCTAGCTCATGCCCAAGATGGGTATACACAGTAGCCCAAATTGGGCGAGGGATTTAGGGTGAGGGCGTCTGTAGTCACAACAGTTGCCAGGTTAATAACACCTGAGAAAAAGCCTGGATACCCAACAGCATCCAGGCTATCAGACTAAGGAGAATTTGAACCGATGCAAAACTTACTTCACAATCCCCAAAAACTCACCTGACGTAACGGAGTTCAGCGCAGGAGCCTGGGAAACTTCAGAGAACAATTGCAGAGGCTGTTGAGCTACTGTGGAAACAGCCATACGAGCATGGCTGGCTACCTGTACGGTTTTTACGTCATAGGTTTGGGTAAACAGCTTGGGATATAGACCAATTCCAATGATGGGAATCAGCAAACAGGCTGTGACAAACACCTCGCGGGGCCTGGCATCCAGTAGCGGAACTCCCCTAAACTCTGTGTTCTCCTTGCCGTAAAACATTTCTCGCAGCATGGAGAGCAGGTACATGGGAGTCAGAATCAAGCCTACTGCGGACAGCAACACAACTACCAGCTTGAATGCAGAGGTGTAGGAATCGCTGGTTGCAAAACCGATGAATACTGCCAGTTCACCAACGAAGCCACTCATGCCGGGAAGTGCCAGAGACGCCATTGAAGCAATGGTAAACAGAGCAAATACCGTCGGCATTGACCGGCCCAAACCGCCCATTTTATCGAGCATCAGAGTGTGAGTGCGCTCATAGGTGACACCAGACAGGTAGAACAGGGCAGCAGCAATCAACCCGTGGGAGATCATTTGTAAAACTGCACCGCTCAGGCCTAATTCAGTGTAGGAGGCGATACCCAGAAGCACAAACCCCATGTGGGAAACAGAAGAGTAAGCCATCCGGCGCTTCAAATTTCGCTGGGCAAAGGAGACCAATGCCCCGTAAACAATGTTGACCACTCCCAGAATGGCTAGAACTGGAGCGAAGTAAAAATGGGCATCCGTCAACATTTCCACATTCATGCGGATGATGGCATACCCACCCATCTTCAGCAGAACGCCTGCCAGAATCATGGAAACAGGAGCCGAAGCTTCTCCATGGGCATCAGGTAACCAGGTGTGGAGAGGGAAGATAGGCAGTTTCACTCCGTAGGCAATGATTAAAGCTGCATAGACCAGCAGTTCGAACGTGAGTGAGTAGTCTTTCATGCCCAGCTCACGCATGTCAAAGGTGACGTTGCCACCGTAGAAAGCCATTGCCAGGGCAGCAACCAGGATGAAGATAGACCCGATTGCCGTATATAAAATAAACTTCGTGGCGGCGTACAGCCGTTTGGGGCCACCCCAGATGGAAATCAAGATATAAACTGGAACCAATTCCAGTTCCCACATCAGGAAGAAGAGCAGGATATCTTGAGCGCAAAAGACCCCAATCTGAGCGCTATACATCGCCAGCATCAGGAAGTAGAAGAGGCGAGGCTTGTAAGTGACCTGCCAGCCAGCGAGCATCGAGAGTGTCGTGACGAGACTTGCCAACAGCACCAGCGGCATAGAAATGCCATCCACTGCCAGAGTCCAGTTCAGTCCCAACTGGGGTAACCAGGCATAGGTTTCAACCAGTTGAAAGTCCGGATTCTGAAAATCGTAGTGGTACCAGAACGCGTAGACAATCAGGGCAAAATCAATCAGACCAACCGCAAGAGAGTACCAGCGGACAGTTTTGCCGTACTTGTCGGGAAGAACCGGAATCAGAAGAGAGGCTACCAGGGGTAGCAGTGTGATTGTCGTTAACCAAGGAAAGTTAGTACTCATCTTGACAACACAAGGGTCGTGGGAATTAAGAGCGTTGGGCTTGCCAGATGATGCTTACGCAACCCATGCTTAATCCGCAAAGAAGCCCACCTATCCCAAGTGGAGGACTGGAAATGAACCAGACGCGCTTGCATTTGATAACTGAGCAGAAGGGATAGCCACCATTCCCAGGACGCTGCGAGGCAATGATTGTGAACCGATCCCACAGATTTTTCCTTGACAGACTAAGCAAACGTTTGAGATTGATATCTGTGAATAATTACCTATCAGCTATGTTACCCCACCTTGTTAAGAAAATTTAAGCCATCTGTCCACCTTATGACACTTTTTTAATAGACATTTCGAAAGCTTTATATTTATAGAAGTCTACAGAAGGTCTGAGATCTTTTTCTGGTGCCGATCTCGGCCATAGAGGCTGATTGGGGCGATCGCTCCTCTAGGGTGACACTTTTTGTTCTTTTGTTTCAAAGTCTTGAGAAAACGACTGCTTTTAGATAATCTAGTGCGCCTGGTAGCTATCTATCTCAGAAGTAGAAGTCGGGAAACAGAAACAAGAATCTTTTTCCCTGGCCTCTGGCCCCTAATTTCAGGGGGGTTCACCGGCTTGTCGGTGAAAGAGAGCTTATCACAAAACTCTCAGGAGAGCCTCCAGGGGTGCTGCTGGATAGACTTATACAGTCACTAGTAAGGTTGAGTAGTGCCCAAATCGTAATGATTTTTGAGTCGTTAATGATGGTGGCTAGCGCCGCTTATCATTACCTTGTTAAGTCCACCAGTAAGGTTTAATTTCCATGCCGAAGTTCCAGGACATTACCACCTGGCAACAGGCGGAAGCCCTGATGCAGCCAGTTTTTATTCGACTGATCGATAATATCCGCAAGCAGCTTGAGCAATCTTCCTGGCAGGGTAGCTACGTGGAGACCGCCATCTGGCCGGAGGGCACCAGCGAAGAAGTTAAGTTCAGGGTGAATCAGCTTCAGGCAGAATTGGATACAGTTTCACCAGAACGTGCGGATGAAATTGAAGAGGCACTTGCTGAACTGCCGTCGCCTTTCCTCAGATACCAGCTCTGTCTCAAGCAGCATGACCACGAAATTTACATCGATTTGTGGGATGTGTGCTATCAAATCTGCTTCCAGAACTACGACCCCAACAGCGGTACTTCCCACATCTCTGATGATGCTGACCAGGATGGAGTCGAAGTCGATACCAGCCTGTTGGACGAAACTGGAGAGGTAGACTGGAATCGGTTGGATGATAAGACCCACGCGATCGTGGCAGAGATATTTACTGGCTTGCCGAGTTGATTCATTCCAACGATTTAACGGCGATGGTGGAAAGCTTACAGACGTTACAGAAAAAAAGCGGTGCAGTCTTTGAACCCGATTTAGCAGTCCCCGTTTGTTTTGGAAATGAGGTGGGGGCAGTTCGAGCTGCTAGGGAAGGCGTTGCCGTTTGCGATCGCTCCCACTGGGGCCGCCTTCAAATTACCGATAGCGATCGCCTCACCTTCTTGCATAACCAGAGCACAAACGACTTCAATCGCCTGAAACCAGGAGAAGGGTGCGACACGATCTTTGTCACCTCCACCGCTCGCACCCTGGATCTGGCAACAGCCTACGTACTGGAAGATGAAGTTCTGGTAATCGTTTCGCCCAATCGACGTGAAAAATTGCTGACCTGGTTGGACCGCTATATTTTCTTCGGTGACAAGGTTAAACTGGCAGACATTACCACTCAAACCGCCATGTTCAGCGTGATTGGGCCTGGAAGCGATCGCGTTTTAGAGCAATGGGGTGTGAGTGAGCTGGTCAATCAACCTTACGCCCGTCACCAACTTTTCAGCCTTGCGGGTGAGGCCGTCCGGGTTGCAGTCGGGAGCGGGCTGGCATTGCCAGGGTACACTCTGGTAATGGAGCGAGAGGGAGCCGCAGCCCTCTGGCAGGCGCTAACGGAGGCAGGGGCAGTGCCGATGGGCGATCGCGCCTGGGAGCAACTCCGGATTGAGCAGGGTCGCCCGGCCCCGGACCATGAACTCACCGAAGACTACAATGCAGTTGAAGCATCCCTCTGGCAGGCTATTTCCCTGAATAAGGGCTGCTACATCGGGCAGGAAACCATAGCCCGCCTCGATACCTACAAAGGCGTAAAACAGCAGATCTGGGGCATTCAGCTCGATCAGCCACCCGAAGTGGGAACGGCGATTACTCTAGGCGAGGAAAAAATAGGTATCCTCACCAGCCTCACCCAGACCGAACGGGGCCCCTTTGGATTGGGTTATGTGCGTACTAAAGCTGGTGGCAAGGGACTGAAGGTAAAGATTGGCAACAGTGAAGGAGAACTGGTGGAAGTCCCCTTCTTGCAGCGCGATCGCCTGACCTGATTAACGAGAGGGGGGACAAGTCAGCAGCCAGGAACTGGAAATTGGGAGGCAGAGACTAGTATTCCGCCAGGAAAATTTTGACGGGTCGCAGACCCTCAAAATTTAACTCCTATCAGCTTCCTGGGTATTCGCTAGCCGTCAAATTCAATTTGACAGAGTACTGGGGACGGGGGGCTGGGAGCCAGCGATCCTGGTAGTCCGCCAACTCAAAACTTCTTTCGAACAACGAACAACTGATCCGCCACCAATTACGAGTGAAATTTTGGATAAAGCATCGCTTTGACAGGTTTTCCTCCCAGCAAGTGATGCTGAATGATCAATGAAACTTCCTCTGGTTGAATCTGGCTATACCAGATTTCATCGGGCACAATTCGCACCATGGGGCCACTTCCACACTGCCCCATACAGCCCGTCCCTGTCACACCATAATTGGCAATTGGTTCTGCCTGAAAGGCAGCCAGTACTGCGGCGGCGCCTTGCTTTAAGCAGGTGCGGTTTTGACACACCAGCACACATCCTTTGCTCCTTGAGGATTTGACAGAAGGCAATGAGGGGGATGGCGTTTTAGAAACCATTGCGATAAATTTGGCTTTTTGGAGTTTGGAGAGTAGGATGTCAACTGTGTTGGTTCGAGGAGTTTGTGCGGCACTGCCGTTCCCTTTGAGCGTATGACTACTAGAGATCCGGGAATACCAGACCATCAGCCCCCTGGCAGCCCCTCAAGACCAGGAGGGGATACGCGCCGGGTCAATTCCGTGTCTCGAAGAGCCCCAGTTGCTCATCACAACGGGACTTCCAGACCGCGATCGCCTCGCTCACCCAAACCAATGGAGCGAGAAGTGATTACCCCAAACCAGGCAGAGTCTCGTCCGCTCCAGCATCAGGAAGTCCAGTACGAATTTCAACCTCCTCAACACCCTGCTCCCAGGGCTATCCAGGCGAATGGCAAACGTCAGACAACGGTACCATTGTCACACCAGAAGCCAGAAAGAGCAGAGCAACCCATCCTTAGAGTGCACTCTTATTGGCTGAGATGGTTTTATAACTGGAAACTGTGGCTTATTGGGACCCTGTTGCTCTTTGGCGGTTCAGGAATGGTGGCGGCAATGCTGCTGTTTCAAATTCCGGGGTTACCGAATTGTCCAGCTATTTTCTGGCCTCTGGCTTCTGCATCGCTGCGGTTTGAGTGCGCCCGGCTGGCCGCAAGTAAGCAGACGGCTAAGGACTTGCTGGAAGCGATCGCCCTGGTTGATTCCCTCCCCCCCAACCATTCTATGCGAGAAGAAGCCAATCGCCTGGTGGAGGAATGGTCCCAGGATGTCCTGCGGCTAGCTGAGGAAGATTTCAATGCGGGTAAATTGGGGGATGCGATCGCCTCTGCTCGTCGGATTCCCAGCAAGGTCACAGCCCACAAACTGATCGAAGAACGAATCAAGCGCTGGCAGTCCATCTGGTCAGAGGCAGAAGGAATCTATAAGAAATCTGAAGAGCTTTTGCGGAAGCAGGACTTTCGCCAGGCATTTTCCAATGCGGTTCGCCTGCTGGATGTTGAAAACGAGTACTGGCGAACGACTAAATTTGAGGAGCTGAGTAACCGAATCACCGCTACCCGAAATGACGGCAACAAATTGGGTCGGGCCTATCGGCTGGCAGACACAGGTGGGCTGAACAACCTGTTGCAGGCAATCAAGTTAGTCGAATCTATTCGCCCCGAAAGTTACCTTTACCAGGCAGCCCAGCAGGCAATCCCTAAATTTGGACAGCAGATGCTGGAAATGGCCCAGGCCGCCCTGGATCGGCGCAACCTGGCAGAAGCACTGGATATCCTGGACAAAATTCCTGAAAAGGCCAACCTGAAGGATGAGGTAAAGGATTATACGATCCTGGCCAATGCCCAATCTCAGGTTTGGCAAAACTCTATTCCTGCGGTGGAAGAGGCCATCTCCCAGGCCCAGCGAATTGGCCCCAACAGCCCACTGTATAGTAAAGCCCAGCAACTTATCACCCGCTGGCAGCTTGAAATTGAGGCGATCGCCCAACTAGAAAAAGCGCGGCTCCTTGCTCAGCCAGGTTCAGTGGATGACCTCAATGCCGGGATTGCTGAAGCCAATTTAATCGAACGGTCTAATCCCCGCTGGGATGATGCTCAGCAGCAAATTCGGCGCTGGAGGGCTCAGATCGAAACCATTCAAGACCGCCCTATCCTGGAACAGGCAGATCAGATCGCCAGCGGTGGAGATATGCCCTCCCTCCAGGCAGCGATCGCCCAGGCGGAGCAGGTAGGGCAGGGCAGGGCCCTCTCCAGAGAAGCCCGCAGCAAAATCCAAAAATGGACGGCTGAAATCCAGCGCATTCAAGATGAACCCATTCTGCTACAGGCGCGAGAGTACGCAAATGCGGGTGATTTGCAGGGAGCAATCAATCTGGCCCAGCAGATCCGCTCCGGGCGATCGCTCTACAACGAAGCTCAGGCCGATGTTCGTCGCTGGCGTGAGCGAATTCAGGAAAAAACCGCTAAAGCCCAGGCGATCGCCGCCATGCAGGAGGCCCGTCAGCTAGCGAACTCCGGTTCTCCCAATGCTTTAGCAACGGCCATTCAAGTTGCTGACCGGGTGCCTGCGGCCAGTTCGCTACGAGGGGAGGCAACCAGGGCGATCAACGAATGGAGCCAGCAACTCCTGCAAGTCGCCAAGACTCAGGCCAGTTATGACTTACCAGGAGCCATTGCGATCGCCCAAAAGATCCCATCCCGCGCCCCTGTATATGCAGAAGCCCAGCAACTGATTGAGTCATGGAAGCGCGCCTTAGGGCTTTAGGTGAGATTTATGCGATCGCTCCTCCCACCCATCACCCTGCTGCCGTGCTTTCTCCTGCTGCCATTCCCCGTTCTGGCAGCTATCACTGCCCAATCAACCCCAGTGTTATCCTCCAGACAGCAAACCAGAAGCTCCGTTGCTCGCTGGCAGGGTGACTGGTTACGGATTGATCGGGCACCTACGCGGGGTATTCCCCTTAACCTGTGGGCAACCTTCTACTACGTCCACCAGACCCGCAGCATTCCTTACGGGCTCCCCCTCCTCGATCCGGCAGGCAATCATCTGGGGCCTAACCTTTCGCGATGGGACTGGTGCCATGCGGCTTTACAAGGCACGGTAATCGTTCATGAAGGACATGGGCAATCAACCACCTACAACTTCGCCGGACGCAGCCCCACCCCCCAGGTCGACTGTTCCCCTTTTTTCTCTAGTCTTTCCTGGGAGGCGATCGCCAAAGTCAACCGGGTTCGCTTCCAGGTTGCAACTGCACCCTACGGCTACGGTACGGCGGGCTTTAAGCTGGTTCCCTATCGTACAGTTGCCGTTGATCGAACCCAAATTCCGCTCGGTTCAGTCCTCTACATTCCCCAAGCACGGGGCAGGACTGTGACTACGCCTTCCGGCCAGTGGGCGATTCACGATGGCTACTTCTTCGCTGCCGACGTTGGCAGTGCTATCCACGGCAACCACATTGACGTTTTCATTGGAACAGCGGAGCGTAACCCATTTCCCTTTATCACGAGCCGTCCCAGCGGAACGTTCCAAGCATTTTTCATTCAGGATACCGACATCGCCCAGGCACTCCAGGCCTTGCATCAAAGGCTAACGGAACAGAAGTGAAGCCGACTGGAGCAGGCCAATGGTAAAACCCAGAACGCCACCCAGATTAACAATCGCCTGGAGTTCACTTCTGACAATGCCATTGATAGCGGCTTCCAAATCCCTGGGGGAAGTCGCCTTGACTCGATCAATAATCACCTGGTCAATATTCAGGATGGGAATTAGTTGGGCAACCAACGCTTCCAATTCCCGCTCCAGATACCGTTCCAGGATAAGCGCCAGTTCCAGGCTCACTACCTCCAGCGACTCAGAAACAGCTTCCGAATTGGTCAACCGATTCAGGATCAGCGCCGCTAAATTCTCCCAGTCAATGGATTTGCCCAATTCCTGTAACAGGTCAGTTCCCTTCTCCTGGATGTAGTCACGCACGGTATCTCGTAAAGTCTTCCGCAGTTGTCGCACCGTTGAAACAGGCAGGTTTTGCAGCGACAAATTCTGTAGCAATTCCTTTAACCGTTGCCGGATACCCAGGGAAACAATTAACTCTTCCAATCGACGATTGCTCTCTTCCCGTTCATCCAGCAAAAAGGTGCGCAGACGCGTGAGCGCATTCCGCACTCCAAACAAATTAGCAACGACCCAATAGGTCCCACTGGTTCTTTCCCGAAAGCCTTCATCAATGACCTGAATGTTGCGATCCGTTAAAAAATCAATCAGCCCCTGCCGGATCACATCCGGTGGCAACACCACCTGAAGCAGCCAGTCTGCCAACTTAGTGGCCTGTTCATCACTCAATTGAATTTCCAGCAGTACCTGGTCAAAAATTTGGTTCAGTTGAGCTTCCAGAAAATCTTCTCGTCGGGCCAGAACCTTGAGCAGCCTTGGCAGGGATTGCCCAAACAAATCCCGCAGAATATTGGCTAATACTTTAGCTGCTCTTGGGTTCTTGTCGCTCTGAATCTGATCCAGTCCTAATTTTAGCAGCCAGAGAATGGCTGACTGCACCCGCTCCGTTTGCAGCAATCGGCGGGCAATGTTCTGCAACTCTTCTGGGGTCAGGAGAGACCCCATGATGGTATCTGAAACACGCTTTGCCAGTCGTTCCTGGTTACGAGGAATCAGACCAGGGGTGAAGGGAAGGCGGCGATCGCCAACATACCAGGCCCGGTAAGGGCGAAACAGCATCTTAATGGCAATGTCATTGGTGAAATAGCCAATGATGGCACCCATAACGGGAGGGCCGACATACAGCCAGATTGTCCACAGAATGGCAAGATCCAAGGTTAATACGGGAGTAAAGGGGAAAGTTGTTAGTTATGGGTTGTTAGTTGTGGGGTGTTAGTTGTGGGGTGTTAGTTGTGGGTTATTACACCAATTTAAAGGGGTTTTTAGTTGAGTTAGCCACACTTTGAGGGGCTAGAAGCTGGCTTTAAGGGGCTAGGGGCTAGGGGCTGAAGTATAGTTGATGCATTTGAAACTGGCTGTAAATTGCGAATTTGGCAGATCGATTGACGAAACCAGCGATTTCAACGATTCCACAATCCAAAATCTAAAACCCAAAATGGTACTAAGTAGCTGGGTGCAGTTAAATTAAAGATGGTTTTGGGGTGGAGGGGGTGAAACCCCCTGCCTGGGGGCAACGCCCCCACTCCCTTTTCTTCCAATTAATGATGTCTACCTACTTAGTAAAGTATTCAGATAACAGGAAAGAGATTAGAGGAGTACCTGTTGCCTGTTGCCCATAGTCTTTTGCTTTTATCCAAACTCAAAATTCATCCACCCGCCGATTTACCGATCACCAATACTCCCATCGTACCCCCAGCAATTGGGTAATGGGTGGCAGCGGAAAACCCTACCTCAAGGGCGAGTTTTACCTGCTCCTGACCAGTGGGAAATCGGTCCAGGCTAGGGGCGATGTAGGCATATTCTTCCGATAAGCTAAACCGCTGAGCCGCAGGAACAACGATCGCATCCAGATACCACTGCTGAAAAGCGCGAACCTGGGGATTGGTGGGATGGTTAAAGTCTAAAATGGCAGCCTTCGCACCGGGTTTTAGCACCCGATATAATTCTTGGAGGCTGCGGGAAATATCCGTTACGTTTCGTAGCCCGTAACCCATTGTGGCGGCATCAAATTGATGGTCAGGAAAGGGAAGATCGAGGGCATCCCCTTCAATCCAGGTAATAGGCAAATTGGGGTAGCGAGTCTGCACCCGCTGACGGGCGATCTCCAACTGCTCTGGAGAAAAGTCCACTCCAAACACCTGACCCTTCATACCAACCCGTTCTGCCAGCATTTGCGCCAGATCGCCACTTCCGCAACACACATCCAGACAGATATCTCCAGGTTTTGCCCCACTCCACTTCACCGTCATCTGCTTCCAGATTCGGTGTTGTCCCAGGCTCAGCCAATTGTTGAGCTGGTCATAAACTGGAGCAATGCGGTTGAAGATGGTACGAATCTGGTCTGAGTTCATATAGCGGGTGAGAAGAAGTTGTTGGTTAACTGAAAGTTGTTGGTTAACTGAGGAGTGAGGGGTAGGTGAAATCGGCCTGGGGTTTCTGAGTTTAGTCTAGAGTTTAATGGAGTTGTATTTTAAGCCCAGGGTTAAACGTCAGTAGGGACGTTCCATGGAACGTCCCTACTGACACCAAATCATATTTCCAATAATGTGAGTTCGCGGATCTAAGCAACCGGATGGTAATAGCGGGTGCTGGTCAGTGCCAGAGCCACTTGCTGGGCGGAGAGATGGAGCAGTAGCAGTTCATCTTCGCGCAGGATGCAGGGTCGCTTCCATTGCAACGAAAGCACTGCCAGAACTTCGTGACGGTAGGTGACCGGAATAATTAAATGTGCCTGCACCCCGGAGGTGCTATAGTGCTCAACTCCAGCTAAAGAAGTGTCAGCAGGGACGTTAACAGCCACCTGAATCTTTTGAGAGGCGATCGCTTCCTTCACCAGGGGGTCTTTAGCCAACCAGTTCTCAACAGCACCCTCCGTGCTGTAAGTACCGTATTTGGGCACCAGGGCACCTCCCTCCACCAGTTGCAAGATGCAGATATCGGCCTGAAAATTTTTACCAAAAGCGGTGGCAATGGGTTCCAGGCAAGACTCCAGACTGATGGCTTCCTGGGTCACCCTGACGATAGTAGAGAGGAGTTCGGTTTGGGCCTGCGATCGCCGCAATTCTTCGGTACGTTGCTTCAGCAATTCGTAGGTTTCTGCCGCCCGCTGTACGACTGCTTTCAACTCATTGGGGTCCCAGGGTTTGGTGATGTATTTATACACCTGCCCAGAGTTAATGGCCTCCACCAGGTCTTCCACATCAGTGAAGCCAGTCAAAATAATCCGCATCGTGTCCGGAAACTGGGGAACAGTGCGGCTCAGGAACTCGGTTCCCTTCATTTCCGGCATCCGCTGATCTGAAATAATTACCGCGACCTCACCTTCAGCCGCGAGCAACTCCAAAGCACGCACCCCACTCTCTGCCTTCAGCACATTAAAATCGCGCCGGAAGGTTCGATATAGCAAATCCAGGTTATCAGGCTCATCATCAACCACCAGCATCTTTGCTTTCTTGGGTCGTTCCAGACTCATCAGTTGACGACTGATGGTATCAAGCTCAGGGATCGCATAGGTCATAGACGGTCAATTCCTTTAAGCAAAACCGAAATCTAATCAGGTTTACCTTATGGGTTATTGCAGACAAATTGATGGCAGGCAGATGACAAATCAATGCTCTACTTTTTTTTAGTCTTGCCAAATTTCTGCAATTTCTAACTTGCTTTCCTGAAAAGATGCGATCGCCCTCCCAGAAAACCTTCTCTAGAGGACTGAAAACGAGAGAGGTAACACGTAATTCCCTTCACTTCCAGCAAAGTGAACTGAATTTTGCTGCTCACCCCTGGTGTCCCTCCAGGAAAATTTTGACGGGTCGCGGACCCTCAAAATTTAACCCCCATCAACTTCCTAGGTATTCGCTAACCGTCAAATTCAATTTGACAGAGTACCAGACAAAATGATTGGCTCTCCTGAAAGTTTGGTGATAAGCTTCGCTTATCACCAAAACAAAATTAATATTCCAGGGATTTTGTTTTAGATGAAAGAGTAGCTCATGCGACTCTTTCATCAGCAGGCTGGGAGAACCGAATAATTTTGGAGGGGATGAGGAGAAGCACCTATCGTTCAAACGACATCGAAGCTTGCAGAATGGAGAGAACTTCAATCTCTTCAGAATCATCGAGGGAAATTTCCCAGGGCACTGCCTCAACGGAAGACAGCGCGGAGATAGAATGCTGGGAGCTTCCGGTTACATAGCCAATGTAGTTACCCATCAAAAAATACACCCCTACCATCGCGGCGGCTGAAAAGGCTACCAGTGTCCCTGCCAGCATGAGTGAAAATTCACGACGATCAATTGCCTGCTGCATCAGGTGCAAAGACCAGGAAACCAGTGCGATGACAATAGCAAGAATGGGTATCAGCATACGTTACATATTGTAACAGATATTCAGGGAAAGGGGGCAGGGGGAAGAAGTGTCGGGGGATGGGTAATCACTCCCTCCCTCATCCCCCCTCTACCCATTCAGCTATCCCCTCTTTACCCCATTCGGACAGGCACATGGCGTTCTGACAGGTAGGATTTGATTTGGGGAACGGTTAATTGCCCGTAGTGCAAAAGGGAAGCGAGGAGGGCCGCTTCGGCTTTTCCCTGGGTCAGGGCTTCGTAAATATGTTCACAATTGCCTGCCCCACCAGAAGCAATCACTGGAATTTCAACGCATTCGGCGATCGCACGGGTTAATTCAAGGTCGTAACCCGCCTGGGTTCCATCTGCATCCATGCTGGTAACGAGCAATTCTCCTGCTCCTCGCTTTTCAACTTCCTGAGCCCAGGCGATCGCATCCAATCCAGTATTTTTGCGTCCTCCACGCACGTAAACATCCCATCCTGGGTTTTCGGAATCGTGACGACGGCGGGCATCAATGGCAACGACAATGCACTGATTTCCAAAGCGATCGCTGGCGCGATCGACCAGACCTGGATCCCGTACAGCCGCCGAGTTAATACTGACCTTATCTGCACCAGCCCTTAACAATTGTTTAATCATTTCTAAGCTTTGGATTCCTCCCCCCACCGTCAGAGGGATAAAAACCTGCTCCGCCGTTCGGTAAACGACATCAATGATAATGTCCCGGTCTTCATGGGTAGCTGTGATATCCAGAAAGACGAGTTCATCAGCCCCAGCATCGTTGTAGACTTGCGCCAGTTCTACCGGATCACCCGCATCTTTGAGATCGACAAAATTGACACCCTTCACCACTCGTCCCGCTTTAACATCCAGACAAGGGAGAATTCGTTTTGCCAGCATTGCTTATTGGAGGAGGAACCTGAACTCTTGGATTGTATAGCAGGCGGTAGGATTTGGTGGTGGAGTTTTGAGTTTTGAGTTAGCTCTGCCTGTCACCTGTCACCTGTTGCCTGTCACCTGTTGCCTGTCACCTGTTGCCTATTGCCTGTCGCCTGTTGCCTGTCACTCACATTTCTGTGGCATCTTTCGCTAAATCGGGTGCAGGACGCTGATACACTGAGTTTTGGTCTATAGTCTTAAGTTGAAATGGAAGTCGGTCAAAAAGTTCGTATACGGCGGTTGCGCGATCGCGTGCCTAATGAAGTTGTAAAAAAACTGGGTCAGGTAGGCACTATCCGAGACTACAAAATGACAGATGGCAGTGGGATTGGAGTGGTGGTTCAGTTTGATGACAAGTTTTCCACCTGGTTTTTTGAAGACGAGATAGAAATTTTGCAGTAAACCACAGACAGGTGCGGTAAATTCATTGACTCGTTAGACTGGCAGTGCACGCTTAGAGCTTGGAATTCTGACACATGGCTCTGATTTTGACATTCTTGGGAAAGGGCGGTGTGGGTCGAACGACTGTCGCGATCGCCGCCGCCAGGCGGTTTGCCAATGAGGGCAAGCGAGTTCTGCTGGCAATTCAGGAAGCAGGCCCAGCACCAGGTTTGATGCTGCGAATCGATTTGGAAACCGACCCTAAAGATTTGGCTCCCAACCTGCAAGTCGTCCAGTTTCAGGCGGCGACACTGTTGGAACGAAACTGGGAAGAATTAAAAAGGCTGGAAACCCAATACCTGCGCACACCGTTCTTAAAAGAGGTTTTTGGTCAAGAACTGGGAGTGCTGCCAGGCATGGATCAGGCGCTCGTTCTCAATGCCATTCGAGAATACGATGCCAGTGGCCGGTACGACGTGATTGTATTTGATAGTACAGGAGATCAGGCGACCCTGAGAATGCTGGGTATGCCTGAGATTGCGAGCTGGTATATCCGTCGCTTTCGTAAGGTATTTGCTGATTCAGATTTGGGTAAGACCCTGTCTCCCTTTATTCAACCCATCACCAGTGCCGTGCTAAATGTGAGTTGGACTGAGGATATCTTCAATCAACCCATGGCGCAGCAGGCGAATAATCTGCTGGAAGAGGGTCGAAAGGCGATCGCCGATCCCAATCGGGTAGTAGCTTATCTGGTGGTGACGGAGGACGAAGGGGCGATCGCAACTGCAAAGTATCTCTGGGGGGCGGCTCAACAGGTGGGACTTACGGTTGGAGGGGTGATTTTCAATCGAGCCAGCGACTTTTCGATTGACCCGTTTTTTGCTCCCCTTCCCATCAGCCCAATACCCACCCAGCCCGTTAACGATTGGCAACCGCTGATGGATGCGCTGCCCAACTTTGATGAGGCTTCCCAGGCTCCCCGCCCAATTGCCATCAACGTAGCAGAACGAAAAGTCAGCCTGTTCCTGCCTGGGTTTGACAAGAAACAGGTGAAGCTGACCCAATACGGACCTGAAATTACAATCGAGGCAGGCGATCAACGGCGCAATATTTTTCTGCCTCCGGAGTTAAGCGGCAAGCCCGTCACCAGTGCTAAATTTCAGGACAGCTTCTTAATCATTTCTTTTTAGCTGGAAATTTTTTGAGGAGTTGTTTTGGGTTCAAGGCGAGGAGTAAGACCCAGGGACTGGGGACTAGTGGCTAGCAGCCAGAAGTGAGGGGTTAACTCAGAACTCATCTGTCCATCCATCTCTCCACTTCCCCATCCCATTACCCATTTGCCCACCCACCCTATCACTCTACTCCCCCACCCCCAACATCCCACTCTCTATTTCCTCTCTAACAACTCACAGATAACAACTCTCCAAACCCAAACCCAACTGAACTCGGTGCTTAACGATGATGCCAGACATGAATCCTTCTCAAACTGAAATGGAGAACGCCTCGGCTGATACAGCGGAAGTTGCACTGGTTCCTGATGCTACTTCACCCAATCGGGAAACCGCTAACGATCGGAGTGCCAAAACGCGTCAGCTCCTGGGTATGAAGGGAGCCCAGACTGGGGAAACTTCTATCTGGAAGATCCGGTTACAGTTGATGAAGCCAATTACCTGGATCCCGCTGATGTGGGGAGTGGTGTGTGGTGCCGCCTCATCTGGCAACTTTCGCTGGACACCAGAGTACGTACTAATTTCAGCCGCCTGTATGCTGCTGTCAGGGCCATTGCTGACGGGCTACACCCAGACGTTGAACGACTTTTACGATCGCGACATTGACGCCATCAATGAACCCTATCGTCCCATCCCCTCTGGGGCAATCTCCATCCCGCAAGTCGTTACTCAAATTCTGGTTCTACTATGCGCCGGAATTGTCCTCGCCTACGGACTAGATCAGTGGGCAGGGCACCAATTTCCGACCATTACGGTGATGGCGATCGGCGGTTCTTTTTTGTCCTATATCTACTCCGCTCCTCCGTTGAAGCTGAAGCAGAACGGCTGGCTGGGGAACTATGCTCTAGGTGCCAGCTATATTGCGCTTCCCTGGTGGGCAGGCCATGCTCTATTCGGTGACCTGAACGGAACTATCATCGTACTGACCCTGTTCTACAGCCTGGCAGGGTTGGGAATTGCAGTCGTGAATGACTTTAAGAGTGTAGAGGGCGATCGCCAGCTGGGTTTAAAGTCTCTCCCCGTCATGTTTGGAATTACGACTGCCGCCTGGATCTGTGTTCTGATGATTGATGTTTTTCAGGTAGGAATTGCTGCCTACTTGATCCATATTCATGAGAACCTGTATGCTGCAATCTTACTGCTGTTAGTGATCCCTCAGATCACGTTCCAGGATATGTACTTCCTCCGCGATCCGCTAAAGAATGACGTGAAGTACCAGGCAAGTGCTCAACCATTCCTTGTTTTGGGGATGTTGGTCGCCGCCCTGGCACTGGGTCATGCTGGTGTTTGATGTAGAAGGTGCTGGACAAGGCTGGGCTCTCAAGGGAGCCAGAACAGGAGCGGGTAATAACTTGGTGGTGATGGGGCTTTAGTGTGGATGATTTTCTATCGAAGATCAAAAAAATTTCGAGCGACTCCAATCGCTCAAATTCACTCCAACCAAAGGATTTACAGAGCACTACTTCAAATCGCCGTTCTGCTTCCAGGGGGGCTCGCCAGGAGAGTGGTGTCTGGTTAAAACTCCGACGCGTGTTTGATAAACCAAAGCCAAGGCTGGATCGGGCAGAGGTAGAGGCTACCCCCTCAAAACATCCGCGTGGGAAAAAACCCTTCAATAACCACCGCAGGCTCTGGTTAACTTTCCTGGTCGTTGGGGGCGCAGGAAGTCTGGCATTTGGAGTCTGGAACATTGAGCGGAGTTTGCCCGATGTTTCAGAGATTTCCAGCTTTACCCGTAATGGAACGCTGACGATTGAAGCAGCGGATGGCAGCATTTTGCAGCAGATTGGACCCGCCACACGGGAGAAACTGTCTTATGAGCAGATTCCACCTAAGGTGGTACAGGCCTTTATTGCTGCGGAAGACCGTCGCTTCTACCAGCACAATGGGGTCGATTTTCAGTCAATTGCGAGAGCGATCGCCACAAATTTACTTGCCAGGGATCTGGTAGAGGGTGGTAGCACGATTACCCAGCAGCTTGCCCGCGTTGTTTACCTGAACCAGGAACGCAGTCTGTGGCGGAAAGTGCAAGAAGCCTTTCTGGCTCAGAAGATTGAGCGGAAAATGAGCAAGCAGCAGGTACTGGAACAATATTTGAACCTGGTTTACCTGGGTTCCGGTGCCTACGGTGTTGCAGACGCCGCCTGGGTTTATTTCAGTAAATCCGTTGATCAACTCACTCTGCCCGAAATTGCTACGATCGCCGGTCTGCCGCCTGCTCCCAGCGACTATTCTCCGCTGGTGAACTTAGATAAGGCTATGCAGCGGCGAAATATAGTTTTGGAACGGATGCAAGAAGCAGGATACATTACGGAGGCGGAGGCAGCGGCAGCTCGCAATTTGCCCTTGCAGCTCAAACCCAGCGTTCCTAAGAAACTCTATAGCGATACCCCCTACTTCACCTCTTACGTTCAGCAACAACTCTCCCGGCTGGTTTCCAGGGAAGCTCTAGAAATGGGGGGCTTGACCGTTGAAACAACCCTCAACCCTATCTGGCAGAAGGCAGCGGAGAAGGTAACTTCAGATGCTGTTAAAAACATCGGACCTTACGAAGGCTTTCAGCAGGCAGCCCTGGTTTCAATTGATCCCAGCAATGGAGAAATCCGGGCGATGGTGGGGGGAACCGATTTTAGAAGTAGCCAGTTTAACCGGGCAACCCAGGCACAACGTCAGCCAGGGTCCGCCTTCAAAACTATTCTGTACACTACTGCGATCGCCACAGGGATGTCTCCCTGGACATCCTATCTGGATGCTCCTTACTACATTGATGGCTACGAACCCGAAAATTACAACAAGAAATACAGTGGCTGGCTGACCCTACGAGAAGCGTTGACCAACTCGGTCAATATTGTTTCCGTCAAGCTGTTGATTGATATCGGCTTCGATCCCGTTATTAAGATGGCACGGGAGATGGGCATCAAATCCAAACTGCTACCTACCTACTCTCTGGCATTGGGGGCTTCAGAAGTTAACCTGCTCGAACTAACCAGTGCCTATGGAGTTCTAGCTAATGGGGGTAAATTTAACGAGCCCCATGGCATTCGCCGAATTCTTGACCGCAAAGGAAATGTCATCTATGACGCGGACTTCAAAGCCAGACGGGTAGTTGACCAGAGTACTGTTGCCATTGTTACCTGGATGATGCAGGGAGTGGTAAGTAGCGGTACAGGTCGGACTGCCCAACTCAGCGATCGCCCCGTTGCTGGTAAAACAGGCACCTCCGAAAATTCCCGCGACCTCTGGTTTGTTGGGTTTATCCCGCAAGTGGTAACTGGAGTCTGGCTGGGAAACGACAACAACAGCCCTACCTGGAGTGCCAGCAGTACAGCCGCAGAAGTCTGGCATAACTTTATGGTTGTTGCCGTGAAGGGGATGCCAGTAAAAACTTTTCCAGATTTACCGCCCAATCTTGGTAGCCGTAAGGGCAGCATTAAAGCGAAGCCAGTCCGTCCTAATCGAACCTATACGATGGATAGACCCAGTGAAGGTTCCTCAGGCGGGCAGGCAGGCGGCAGCGGTAGTCCAAAGCCTGCTGAGTCATCCGGTGGAAACTCCGCTCCTATAACCGATCAAGCGGATTCTCCCTCCGAAAATAACGGTACCCCAGCTGAACCCCCTCCCATTCCCCTATCTCCCTCAACAGGATCTGAGCCCGTAGCCCCCCCTCCGGCAGAGAACTCGGCTCCTCCTGACCTTCCCCCCAGTGAACCAGTTTCACCACCGACTTCTGAACCTTCTCCTTATGTTCCACCCAACTAAAGGTGGGTTGGCAATCATGGAGCAGTCTCTATTCCTTTGTTTTGTTAATTGGAGTCCTTTTGATGAACGTAATGATGGTAACATTGGCTGCTGCTTCGGCTGTTGGACATTTTCCTGTCGCGTTTACTGCGGTTTACGTAGTGGGATTCATTGCCGCTGTGACCATTGGATCAATTGCCTGGTACAACTCCAAGCGCCCCGCCGGTTGGGAAGATAAAGAACGCCCTGACTTCGTACCGGAAATTAAAAATGATGATTCTTCAGGCTCATAGTGTAAAGAAATTGACACGAGCCAGCTTTGGTAGACCTGACAAGGTAATGATGAGCGGCACTAGCCGCCATCATTAATGACTCAAAATCACTACGATTTGGGCATTACCCCAGTTTGTTCAACTTGTTTTCAATAAGTCAATAGGTCGGGTCTGGCTTGATTTCGCCCATGCGATCCGGGGGCCAGAAGCGGATTACCGCCCGACCGATGATTTTGTTGCGAGGAACGAAGCCCCAGTAGTGGCTGTCATAGCTATTATTGCGGTTGTCACCCAGCACGAGATATGAATCTTCAGGTATTACCTTCGGCCCCCACTGATACTGGGGAGCATCGGCAATGTAGTTTTCTTTCAACGGTTTGTCGTTGATGTAAACCCGCCCCCCTTTCACCTCAACCTTTTCACCGGGTAAACCAATCACTCGCTTAATGAATGCGTCGTGGAAGTTTTGCTTCTGCAACGCATCGGTAGGTGAGAAAACGATGATGTCTCCTCTTTGAGGACTCTTGAAGTAGTAGCCCAACTTGTCTACGATGAGGCGATCGTTAACCTGGAGGGTTGGCAACATGGAACCCGATGGAATGTAGCGAGCCTCAGCAACAAAAGTTCGAATGCCAAACGCCAAAACAGCACTCAAGCCTATCGTCTTGAGTCCCTCCATCCAGGGATTCTCAGCATTTTTCTGCTGCCTGGGAAAATCATCATCCGATACTTTACTTTGTACGCGCGTCATAGGGTTTAACTATCAGGTACTCGCTAATTCTGGTAAATGTCAGGGTGCCGATCCCGAATAAGGGGGTAATATGGTTAAGCCATTGCAGCACTATCTACTGTGCAGCACTATCTACTGTATAAACTTTACTCGCTTCCGAAAACCGGAATCCTTTTCTAAGCTACTCCAGGATTGCAAATCCTGCACGACAAAATCATGGCACTCAATTCGTCCTTGTTGATTCGGCATGCACGAATTCTCCGGCCTGATGGAGAGTTTATGGTAGGGGATGTGCATGTGCGGAATGGCCTTATTGCAAAGGTTAATCCCGAAGTGGGGCTTTCTGCTCCAGAGGATTCCATCACTGAAATAGACGCAGCCGGGTTAACTTTGTTGCCAGGGGTGATTGATCCTCAAGTTCACTTTCGTGAACCAGGCTTGGAGCATAAAGAAGATTTATTTACCGCAAGTTGTGCCTGTGCGAGAGGAGGAGTGACTTCCTTCCTGGAAATGCCGAATACCCGCCCCCTAACCACCACCCAGGCAGCACTGGATGACAAGCTGCAACGGGCTGCCCAGAAATGCCTGGTGAACTATGGCTTTTTCATTGGTGCAACCGCAGAGGTATTGCCTGACCTGCTGGAAGCTACCCCGACCCCAGGAATTAAAATTTTTATGGGATCAATGCATGGCCCCTTGCTGATCGATCAGGACGCGCTGTTAGAGAAAATTTTTGCCCAGGGCGATCGCCTGATTGCCGTCCATGCTGAAGACCAGGCTCGCATCAGCCAACGGCGGCAGCAGTTTGCTGGCATCACCGATCCGGCGATTCATTCTACTATTCAAGATAACCAGGCAGCGCTAAACGCGACTCAGCTGGCACTGCGGCTTGCAAAACAATACCGACGGCGATTACACATCCTGCATATGTCCACAGCAGAGGAAGCAGAGTTGCTACGCCAGGACAAACCTGCCTGGGTGACAGCCGAAGTCACTCCCCAGCATTTGCTCTTGAATACCAGTGCTTACGAGAAGATTGGCACCCTGGCCCAGATGAACCCACCGTTGCGATCGCCCCACGATAACGAAGTCCTCTGGCAGGCACTACTGGACGGTGTGATTGACTTCATTGCCACGGATCATGCCCCCCATACCCTGGAAGAAAAAGCACAGCCCTATCCCAACAGTCCTTCTGGAATGCCAGGAGTTGAAACCTCTCTGGCACTGATGTTGACTCAGGCCGTTCAGGGACGCTGCACGGTGGCTCAGGTAGCCCACTGGATGTCTACCGCAGTTGCCAAAGCTTATCGAATTCCAAACAAGGGTGCGATCGCTCCCGGTTACGATGCTGACCTGGTTCTGGTCGATCTCAACACCTATCACCCCGTTCTGCGAGAAGAACTTCTAACCAAATGCGGCTGGAGCCCCTTTGAAGGCTGGAACTTGACCGGTTGGGCAGTTTATACCATCGTCGGAGGAAAGATTGTCTACGAGCGAGGCAAACTGCACACCGATGTTCGTGGACGCGCCTTAAGTTTTGACGCATAGTCCATTTATAACTATCGCGATCAAACGGGAAGTTAGGATAGCGCAATATGTCCCCTTTCGCTGCTCTCATTGGACAACCCCAGGCTGTTGAACTGTTGACCCAGGCCGTTGCCAGGGATCGGGTTGCGCCTGCCTACCTGTTTGCGGGTCCGGCTGGGGTAGGACGGAGTTTGGCAGCAGAATGTTTTGCGGAACTGTTGTTTGGCGGTGCAAATTCTGGAGGGTCGGGGGCAGTGCTGCGGAGCCGGATTCGCCAGCGAAACCATCCTGACTTGCTCTGGGTGGAACCGACGTACCTGCACCAGGGGAAACGGCTGACGGCGGCAGAAGCGGCGGCAGCGGGAGTCAAACGAAAGGCACCGCCGTTGATTCGATTGGAGCAGGTGCGGGAGATTTCTCAATTTCTTTCGCGGGCACCGCTGGAGGCTCCGCGATCGCTGGTAGTGATCGAACAGGCAGAAACAATGGCAGAGGCACCTGCCAATGGGTTGCTTAAAACCCTGGAGGAGCCGGGTCAGGCAACTCTAATCTTGATTGCGCCAGGGGGGGAGTCCCTGATGCCAACGCTGGTTTCCCGCTGTCAGCGAATTCCCTTCTATCGATTAACCAGTGAAGGGGTTGCAGCCGTCTTGCAACAGGTGGGGCAGGCAGAGATTTTGACCCATCCTCAGGTATTAGAGCTGGCGGAGGGTAGCCCTGGAGAGGCGATCGCCCACTGGCAACAACTCCAGGAAATTCCGCCTGATCTTCTGGAAGCCGTAATCCAATTGCCCAGATCTTATCGAGATGCCCTTAACCTCGCCCGCCAAATCGATAAAGCAATTGATACAGAAGCCCAACTCTGGCTAATTGGCTACCTGCAACACCATTACTGGCAGCAACTCCAGGCAAAGTTTTCAACGCAAGTTCTACCCAACCTGGCACCGCTGCAGCGTTTAGAGCGCGCCCGTGACTATTTGCGGCGATACGTTCAGCCTCGCCTGGTTTGGGAAGTGACCCTGCTGGGAATGGTTTCTAGCTAATCAAGAAGTCAGGAGCCAGAGGGAGTGAGGAGTGATCTGAATTCTATTTTTTCAACTTATTTTCAACTCAGTGGGGGTAAGGATAGGCCCGACGAGGGGCAAATTGAATGGTAACGCCAGAGGCCCCGTAGGGAACTGGATAGCGAATAACGGTCGTCCGGCTCCAGGAGCGGCTACCCACCGATCGGGGTGTACCAATAATGGTTGGGTTGACCAGCGTCGGTTTGTAGAAGCGGCCATTGATAACCGTTGGATGGATCAGTACTGATTTGTTAAAGCCTTCTGGATGGTGGGGATAGACGGGGTAGTAGGGATAAATTGGTTGAGTGATCACAGTTCCTGTTGAGTAGCCAGGGTGGTAGAAGGAGGGGTAGGTGTAGGGATATTCTCTGGAATAGCCGTCGATGCGAACGCCAAAACCACTGGAGTTGTATGACCCGTAGGAGGTTGAGCCACCGTAAACGGTCGTTCCATAATTCGCCTGACTGAAGTTTGAATGGGTGCGGTATTCAAGATTGGCGGGTAGGGCGTTGCTTGGAGAAGGCGAAAGGCTGACCGCGATCGCCGCCAGCAAAAGAGGCGAAGTCCACCCAGCAAAATAATTTTGGGAACAAAAGTTTGATCGGTTCATAGTTTTTTCCACTTGTTGTCCACTTCTTGTTAAGAAAACACTGTCGAGTGCAACCCTCTTGAGAGAATGAACAGTTCAAAAATGCAAAGCAAAGTTAAGAAGGGCAATCGGTTGACGGCCATTTCTAATTTTCAGCTTCTAAGGAATACCCATTGGGTGCATCCCACTTTTGTAGCCCTCACCCTAATCCCGCTCCCAAGCTGGGAGAGGGACTTTGATCTAGCTCCCCTTCTCTCAAAATTGATTGGGAGAGGGACTTTGACCTAGCTCCCCACTTTTGGGAGAAGGGGCTGGGGGATGAGGGCAAATTGCATAATTGGGATGCACTCTACCCATTTCTCCATCTATTGACATCTACAGGATGTACGACTTCATACCACCTGTCATTTCGAGCTTAACTCCCAAATAAGGGGGTTTCAATAAAGTTGAAAAATCTGCACCAATGCGTGTCATCCATAGAAATTAAGCTCCTTTATGATGGGCAAAACCTTTATGATGAGCAAAAATGTGTATTTCCAAATTTCTACCGTGAGTTCAGACGACCTTAAAACTATTGAAATAGAGTACCAGGCTGGCAGAAAAGCGTTTGAGCGGGGTGAGTACCGGAAGTCGGTCCAACACTTGGAAGCAGCCAACGCCCTGGCTGAGGCTAGAACACGCCTGGGAGGAGAGATTCAAACCTGGTTAGTCACTGCTTACGAGGCGGCAGGGCAGAGGACTGAAGCGATCGCCCTTTGCCGTCAGGTCAGCCGCCACCCAGACTTACACACGCGTAAGCAGGGTAAGCGATTGCTCTACATCCTGGAAGCTCCCAAACTAAGGAGCCGTCCAGAATGGCTGACCCAAATTCCCGATCTGACTAACCTCGTGGAGAGTAACACTCAAGACCGTAAGGGCTCGTTCGCTCCAGTAGCCCGACGATCTCAGATAGAAAAGCCAGTATTTCAGTTAGAACCCATTGATCCCGGTCAGGTGAATAATCAAGATAATCGCTTCATCTGGGTTGCATTATTAGCAACCACCCTGGTATTGGGAGCGACTCTCCTGAGAGTGTGGTGATAGGGACGCTTATAGCCAAAACAAAATCAATATTCCAGGGATTTTGTTTTAGATGAAAGAGTCGCTTACGCTACTCGTTCACCGGCAAGCCAGGAGAACCTTGGGAACTTTGTGGTAGCTATCAGGTCGGGGATAGGGGATGATATTTGAACCAGTGTTGCAAATACTCAATTTTTCGGAGGTGCTGAATAGCAGGATGCATTGGAACGAAGTTTCGATTTATCCAACCCTCAATTCATTCCCGGAATCAGCAACACCAATTTTGCAATATGGGCGATTATTTCCTGATGGAGTTGAACTGACGGTTAACATGTGCCCACTTCTTGTTCTCAGTATTTTGAGGTTCCGGTTCACAAACGTTGTTCCCTCTGTGATTGGCCTCTGGCAACGCTTGACCGGTCAACGGGTTAGGCGAACCCCTCCATCGCCTGCCTGTTCTTTCTATGCACCTGTTGTAGCCGCTACCCATAAGAGCTGGCTCCAAAGATTTTCTCTTTTGGGGAGCATCTTATTCGTTTCTCTACTGCTTTCGGGGTGTGTGGAGTATAACGTTGAGCTTCAATTTCAGAGCCCCAGTCAGGGCAAAATTGTGCAACATATTCATCTGGCAGACCGACTGCAAACCCTGAGCGGCTCCACAACTCAGCAATGGTTAGACGCGATCGCCCAGCGGAGTCGTAATCTGGGAGGACAGGTCGAGCGTCTCCCCAATCAGGAACTCATCGCCACAATTCCCTTCAGCAATCACACTGACCTGGAAGCGAAGTTCAATCAATTCTTCAGTCCCTCTGCAAAAGACGATTCCTTTGCCACAGGGGCTATGGCAGACCTACCTGAAATTGGTTCGCACCTTGAGTTGACCCGCAGCAACTTTTTACTCGTAGAGCGAAATCACTTACGCTACGACCTGGATTTGCGATCGCTGGGCGTACTCTCCTCCACTGGTGATCTGCTCCTCAGTCCTGGTTCCCTGATCAACCTGGAATTCGGGCTTACCACGCCCTGGGGTGCCCGCAATCTAACCTCAAAATCTGCTAAACCTGGGATTTATCAGAATCGTAAGGAACTGGGCTGGCAGCTAGTACCTGGTGAATTGAACCATTTAGAGGCGGTGTTCTGGCTACCCAACCCGCTGGGAATTGGTACTTTGGTGATTGTGCTTTTCGTCATCGTTGGCATCTACCTGAAATATCCCCAACGGTTTCAGCCCAACAACAATGCAATGGTGCAATCCCCAGACTCCCATCCCGATACAGCGACATAAACCACCTTCCCTTGTTCGTGATTAATTAATTCTGGCTCCTGACTTCTGTTTCCTCCCTAGCCCCTAGTCTCCAGCCCCTAATTTTAGTCTCTCTCCCTCAGCCCCTCACTCAAAACCTTGCCCAGGGTTGAAAGATGCACCGTTCAGTCAACCTCCAACGCCTGTTAATTTTTGGTCTGAGCGGTCCCATTGTGGCTTTGAACGTTTGGCTGCTGACCCAGGTTTTTCGGTATTTTGAGCATCTGATTACGCTACTGGTTGTTGCCGCCATCCTGGCATTTTTACTGAACTACCTGGTTCGGTTGTTTCAATACATTCGCATGAGCAGGGCGCAGGCAGTCACTCTGGTACTGCTGATCACTCTGGCCTTGCTCATTCTCGTAGGGTTGACTCTGGTGCCACTCGTGACGGAGCAAACCACCCAGCTTGTCAACAAAATTCCGGAGTGGTTAGAAGCCAGCCGCCAGAATTTTGATGCCCTGGATGCCTGGGCAAAAAGGCATAACCTCCCACTTGATCTCAGGGGATTCAGTGGTCGGATTAATACCCAGATTGAGAGCCAGCTCCAAACACTGGCAAGCCAGGCGGTTGGATTAGCGCTAGGGACCCTCAGCGGAGTAATAGATAGCATTCTAGTGCTGGTGCTGGCGTTCTACATGCTGCTTTATGGCGGTCGCCTCTGGCAGGGTTTAATCAATCTTCTCCCCCCCCAGATTGGGATTCCCCTCAGCGAATCCCTGCGGCTCAACTTCCAGAATTTTTTCATCAGCCAGATTCTACTGGCCATCTTTATGGTAGTGGCACTGATTCCAATCTTTATCTGGATGAAGGTACCGTTTGCCCTGCTATTTACGGTTGTGATTGGTATTTCAGAGCTAATTCCCTTTATTGGTGCAGCGTTGGGAATCAGCCTGGTTGCCCTGTTAGTGATGTTGCAGGATATCGGTTTGGGAATTCAGGTGGGGTTTGTTGCGACTGTTTTACACCAGATTCGAGATAATATTCTGGCTCCCCGGATGATGGGGGATTTTACTGGACTAAATCCTATCTGGATTGTGATTGCCCTGCTGATGGGATTGAAGATTGCCGGATTTTTGGGGGTCGTGATTGCGGTTCCCATAGCAGGCACGATCAAAGGCACCCTGGATGTCATCCTGGGAAGGCAGTCTCAAGCGATAAAGGAAGTGATGCCTAAAGAGCCGCCAGTGGAGGAATAAACGGTCTATACCCCCTTCCCAAATCCCAAAACCTTTCCCGAGCATTCCACATTATCCCCTCCCTCTGCTACAAATTTGATCAGCACGTCTGGGGGCTATTTTGATTTAGCCATCCCTGGAAGCAGTAGAAAGGGTTCTCTTGAAGGATTAGTAGTAGGCAAGCTCTATTACTGAAACAAGATCACGATTTCAAGGATTTTGTTGGGATGAAAGAGTATTTATGCTACTCTTTCACCGGCAAGCTAGAGAACCACAGAAAGTTACCTGCAAAGGTGGAAATTGATATGCGACAAATTAATTTCGTCATCATCTTCGTCATCTGTCTGGCCCTTGTTCTATTTGGAATCGAGAATACTGAGCCTGCGGTAATCCATGTTGTAAAGGGGGTACAGCTACAGGCTCCCCTTGCGATTGAGTTGATTCTGGCAATGGGAATTGGGGCTGTCTTGGCGTGGGTTTTTAGCGTCTGGACTTCAGTACAAAAACTTTTAGAAACAGGTAAGGAAATTCGGGTTAAGGACACTCGCATTCAGCAGCTAGAGGAAGACATTGAACGTTATCGCGCGGAGATTCAGGAGCAGCAACGCCTGTTGCCTGCTTCCCAGCAGAGGACTGAAGAAACGGAAGCAGAGGTTGTAACGGCTCAGTAGTGAGCTAGCATACAAAGAATGGAGTGGTCTAGCTTTTTTAATCCCCTCAGTCTCTGGAGCCTTTGGGTACCTCTGCTGCTCTTGGGGTTGATTCTTTTGGCCGCAATCTATTTTGCCCGGATTCCTATCCGATAGGTCTTCTTGCATGGCCCTTTCCCTTGCACAGGATGCGATCGCCTTTCTCATCGATCTGGCAGAACGGGGAGAAATTGACCCCTGGGATGTCAAGGTGATTGATGTGATTGATCGTTTTCTGAGCGATTTAGCTCCTGTGGTGACTCAAGGAAAGCCCTATGAAGCAACCCTGTCTCAATCGGGACAGGCGTTTTTGTATGCTTCGATGCTGGTGCTGTTAAAAGCAGAGAGTTTGTCCCAGGTAGAACAAGAAGAGGTTGCAAACCCTGAGCTTGAGGACGAAGACGGGTTTCTAGAAGCACTGGATTTTAGCGGATCTGCTCTGCCTCCGTTTTTGGAGCGGCGATTGAGCCGTCGCGCAGTTGCCCAGCCTCCCAAACGGCGGCGGGTAACTTTGAAGGAACTGATTGATCAGTTGCGGACGATCGCCGCTGCCCTGGAGGAAAGACCGCCTCGCACACGGATTCGCCACCCCCGCCCCCAATCGCGCACTCAGGCAGTGCGAGCGATCGCCCAACTGGCCCACCAGGAAAATTTATCGGAGATGGCGATCGCCCTGGAGGAATTTTTCCAGAATAACTGGACAGAAATTTCCCAGGGACAGGAGTGGTTGGACTTTGAACTTCTGGTGGAGTTCTGGAAGCAGATCCAAACCACCTCCGCAACCTCTGAGCGAATGACACATTCTCCCAATCACGAACGGGTTGGAGTCTTTTGGGCACTCCTGCTGCTCACGGCTCAATCCAAAGTTGAACTAGCCCAGGAAGAGTTTTATCGGGATTTAAAGATTCGCCAACTCACGGATCAGTCGGTAACCGATTTAACCAGTTCGGCCACCCGTGCTTCCCCCGATTAGCACCCTGGCAGGGAGTTTCCTGATCTGATGCTGATACGAATGGAGGTTGTAAAAATTGAAACTACATGTAATTCATACTACCTTCCATACCTGCAATCAATACATCTCTGTGAGGGGATTTGCTGTATTGCGGGAGGGAGGTTTCCAATAGACTTGGATAGGTGTTTAGATGTAGATGCTGTGAAGAAATACCAGGGTTGAAGCAGAAAATGACGAAGAGTCAGATGTTTAACCACTGCCAGTCCTGAGAATCTTCTAGCATCTGGATTGTTTGATTGTGGATTTGAGGCCTAGACTGAAGCCAATCAGACCCCTCGACCTATTCTGGGAAGTTTGAAAGGCATTAGTTTTACAGAAGCCTGGTGAGATCTTGTAACCGATTTATCATTATAGTGGCTAAAGGTTGGGGAGATAAACGTCTATGAAAGCCATGATTCTGGCAGCCGGTAAGGGAACTCGGGTTCGTCCAATCACTTACACGATTCCCAAACCCATGATTCCCATCCTGCAAAAGCCAGTGATGGAGTTTCTGCTGGAGTTGCTCCGCCAGCATGGGTTTACGGAAATTATGGTCAACGTCAGCCATCTGGCCCATGAAATTGAGAGCTATTTCCGGGATGGACAACGGTTTGGCGTGCAAATCGCCTACTCCTTTGAAGGGCGAGTTGTGGATGGGGAACTGGTGGGAGAAGCACTTGGTTCAGCCGGAGGCATGCGCAAGATCCAGGATTTTTATCCCTTCTTTGATGATACGTTTGTCGTACTTTGCGGGGATGCCCTGATTGATCTTGACTTAACGGCAGCAGTCAAGTGGCATCGGGAGAAGGGGGCAATCGCCACCGTCGTGATGCGCGAAGTTCCTCGTGAAGATGTCTCCAGCTATGGGGTCGTGGTGACCGACGAAGACGGTAGAATCAAAGCCTTTCAGGAAAAGCCCTCCGTCGAAGAAGCCCTCAGCACCTGCATTAATACCGGAATTTACATTTTTGAACCCGAAATTTTCAATTTCATTCCCTCGGGGGTGGAATATGACATCGGTAGCCAGCTTTTTCCCAAGCTGGTTGAGGTAGGCGCACCCTTCTATGGCATTGCCATGGACTTTGAATGGGTGGATATCGGAAAGGTACCTGACTACTGGCACGCAATTCGAGGGGTGCTGACCCGCGAAATCAAAAATGTGCAGATCCCCGGTTATCAAGTGGCTCCGGGAATTTATACCGGGCTTAACGTGGCCGTGAACTGGGATAAAGTGAACATTCAGGGGCCAGTTTACATTGGTGGCATGACCCGAATTGAAGACGGCGCAACAATCATTGGACCGACGATGATTGGCCCTAATTGCTGGGTGTGTAGTGGTGCTGTCGTTGATAACAGCGTCATCTTCGAACATTCCCGACTGGGTCCGGGTGTGCGTCTGGTGGATAAGCTGGTGTTCGGTCGCTACTGCGTAGACAAAACGGGCGCTACTATCGATGTTCAGGCTGCTTCTTTAGACTGGCTAATTACCGATGCTCGCCAGGTATTACCTTCTCAACCACCTCTGGAGCGGCAGGCGATCGCAGAACTGCTGGGGACTGAAAATAAAACCATTGGGGTCTAAGCAAAGAGCTTGATGAGTGGTTGGTTGTTAGTTGCGAGTGAGGAGTAAGGAGTGATAGGTGAGGGGAAAACTCAGAACTCAAAACTCAAAGCCTCAGTAGTTCCCAACTTCTGGCCCCTATCCATCCCTTGATGACGCATTGCGGAAATTTTGCATTTTTTATAGAGCAAATGTTCTATAAATACTATAGCAGTAGTCATTATGGTTAGGACGGGGGGCAGGGGTTCTACCCCTAGCTGGGGGCGAAGCCCCCACTCTCTCTAATTCCAATGTCCTAACGCACCTGCGTAGAGCTGTATGAATTAGAAAATAGCGATATTTCTGCTCAAGCAAGCATCTAGCCATTACACTGAACTCTGACTCCTTCTTTTCCCCTTCTAACCTGGGCAGGCTGTGTATATTAAACGCCTGGAACTCACAAACTTTAAGTCTTTTGGCGGCACAACGCTAATCCCGTTGCTGCCTGGCTTTACTGTGATTTCCGGCCCCAATGGTTCGGGAAAATCCAATCTGATTGATGCATTGCTGTTCTGCCTGGGGTTAGCTGGGTCTAAGGGCATGCGGGCGGAACGGTTACCTGACCTGGTTAACCATACTCAAATCAGCCGCAATCGTTCAGCAGTGGAAGCCAGTGTGACTGTAACCTTCGACCTTTCCGATGAGCCCGACCTGCTGGATGATGTGATCGAGCGGCAGGTCAGTGGTAATGGAAAAGTGCCGGAGGTGGAAGCTGATAATGGTTCTGCCTGTAACGCGATTGATTTGAACAAACGGTCGAAAAATGGAAACGGTAAGACATCTGCTCCACAGGAATGGAGCGTTACTCGTAAGCTACGGGTGACTCAGCAGGGGACTTACACCTCAAACTACTACATCAATGGCACTCCCTGTACCCTCACAGAGCTGCACGAAGAGTTGAACCGTCTGCGGATCTACCCGGAAGGCTATAACGTCGTGCTGCAAGGGGACGTGACCCGAATTATTTCGATGAATCCCCGTGAGCGGCGGGAAATTATTGATGAATTGGCGGGTGTTGCCACGTTTGATCGCAAAATCAACCAGGCCAAAGAGAAACTGGATGCGGTCAAGGAGCGAGAAGACCGCTATCACATCGTTGAGCGGGAGTTAATTGACCAGCGCGATCGCCTCGCCCAGGACCGCATTAAAGCCGAAAAGTACCAGAAATTGCGGAACGAACTGCAAACCAGGGAACAGTGGGAAATTATCATTCGCTACCGTCAGTCTGCCCATGCCGTTGAAAAAATTCGGCAGCAGATTGAGGCGGGCGATCACGAATCGGCTGAAATCATTGAACAGCTTGCCACTCTAAACACTGAAATTCGTCAGGCAACGGCTGAATTGGAGCAACGAAATGCTCGCGTTCGGGCTCTGGGTGAAGAGGAACAGCTTGCCCTCCAATCCACCCTGGCCACCCACGAGGCAGAATTGCGCCAGCTTCAACGCCAGGAGCAAGATCTGCAAGCCACAAACCGTGAATTGACTACCCGCCTGGCCCAAATTCAGCAAGACATTCAAGAACATCGACAAAATCTGGAGTCCCTCATCCAGGAACAGAGATCAGAGTCGCAGCGTGCAGCTTCCCTGCGAGCAGATCGCAACCGCGCCCACCAACAACTGCAACAAACACGGGAAACCGCTGATGCGATCGCAGCCACTGCCGAAACTTCAGGACAGGAACAGGCGGCCCTCCATCGTCAAATTGAAGCCCTGCTGGACAACCTTGAACCTCAGCGAACGGAGCAGGCTCAACTACAGGAGCGCATCCGGCAGCTAGAACGCCAGATTCAGGAACAAACCCAGACCTGCCACACTCTCCAGGAACAAATTGAGACAAAACGCCAGCAAACCACAGCCGTAGCAACCTTGCAGGCAACTACCCAACAACAGGTGCAGACCCTGGCAGAAGGATTGGCTGCCGCCGAACAGGAATTGCAAATCCAGCAGGAAACCCAAAGCCGACTCGTGGGCGAACAGCGAGACAAACAGCGTCGCCTCGACAGGCTGGAAGCTCAAACCCAGGCAATACACGAAGCCCAGGGCACCCATGCTACCCAATTGATCCTGAAATCTGACCTGCCTGGGGTCTGTGGCCTGGTTGCCCAACTGGGGCGAGTGGATCCCCGCTACCAATTGGCCCTCGAAACCGCCGCAGGTGCTCGACTGGGCCATCTGGTCGTTGAAGACGACGCGATCGCCGCTGCCGGAATCGAACTTTTGAAACAGCAAAAAGCAGGACGGGCCACCTTTCTGCCGCTCAACAAATTGCAACCGAGCCGAATTCCGGGGGGGCAGGGAGTGCGATCGCTGCCGGGTTGCATCGACTATGCCTTCAATCTGGTTGACTTCGAGCCCCGCTACCGCGATGTCTTTGCCTACGTCTTTGGGACTACAGTTGTCTTTGAAACCCTGAAAGATGCCCGCCGTTATCTGGGCGAGTACCGCATCGTCACCCTAGAAGGGGAACTGCTGGAAACCAGCGGTGCCATGACTGGGGGCAGCACCAGCACACGCCAGTCCCTTCACTTTGGCACCGTAGACCCGACGGAGTCGGTAGAAGTGGCAGAACTGCGCGATCGCCTGCGGGAAATCGAGCAAATTCTGGAATATTGCGAGAACAGTATCCACCGCGCCACTCAACTTGTCAAAGAACGCACCCAGAGCTTAGCAGAAGCCCGTCAGCAACACCGGGAAGCCCAGCTTCAGTTGGAGCAGCTAGAAAAAGAACAGCAAACCCTGGAGACTTCGCTAAGCCAGGTTAAAACTCAGCTTGGCTCCAATTCCCAAGAGTTGGCCGGTGCCCGCGATCGCCTGCAAACCCTGGAATCCGCAATTCCCACCCAGGAACGTCAGCTACACGACCTGCGGCAGGAACTGGCAACCCTCGAAGCTTCCCAGACCCACAGCGAATGGCAACAGATCCAGGCAACCCTCCGCACCCAGGAAGCCGAGCTGAACCAGCGAGAACTGGCAGTCCGCACCCTGGAGCAACGCCTGCAAGACCTGGAAAATCAGTGCCAGCGGATTCAGGAGAAAATCCAGCAGGGACAGGAACGCCTACAGGACTACCGCAATCAGCAAGCAACCCAGCTAAATCAGCAATCAGCGATCAGCCAGCAGCAGTCTGCCGTCACCCGCCAAATCGAGGAAACTCAGTTAGCTCTGGCAGAACTCGATCGCCGATTGGGTGCAGAAAAGCAGGAACGCGATCGCTGCGATCGCCAGCTCCGCGAATACCAGACTCGTAAGCAACAACTGGAGTGGCAGCAGCAAAAACTTCAGGAAACCCAACAAACCCGCCACGAAGAACTTTCCACCCTCCAGGTCCAACTGGAAACGGAACGCCAGGAACTCCCCGATCCCCTCCCCGATCTGCCCCCCGATTTAGAAACTCAAGATCTTTCCGCCCTACAGCATGAACTGCGATCCCTGCAAAAGCGTATCCAGGCAATGGAACCCGTCAACATGCTGGCTCTCGAAGAGTACGATCGCACCCAAAAACGCCTGGAAGAACTCACCGACAAACTTAAAACCCTGGAAGAAGAGCGAACCGAACTTCTGTTACGGATTGAAAACTTTACCACCCTCCGCCAACGCGCATTCAAAGAAGCCTTCGATGCTGTCAACGAGAACTTTCAGGCAATCTTCGCTACACTTTCCGAAGGTGATGGTCACCTACAATTAGAAGATTCTCACGACCCGTTTAATGGTGGCCTGAATCTGGTCGCCCACCCCAAGGGCAAACCAGTTCAGCGCCTTGCCTCAATGTCTGGAGGAGAAAAGTCCCTGACTGCCCTCAGTTTTATCTTTGCCCTCCAACGCTACCGCCCATCGCCGTTTTACGCTTTCGACGAGGTCGATATGTTCCTGGATGGGGCAAATGTAGAGCGATTAGCTAGAATGATCAAACAGCAGGCACAGCAAGCGCAGTTTATTGTCGTCAGCCTCCGACGTCCGATGATTGAGTCAGCTCAACGTACCATTGGGGTTACCCAAGCACGGGGAGCTTACACTCAGGTTCTAGGAATTAACCTGCTGCCCCAAAGCGCCTCTATGTGATTTGATATTGATTTAGGATTCGCGAATCAGGATTCGGCAATTAAAAATGGCATCTGAAGAAATTCGCCAACGATCTGATCTCCTTGGAACGCTTGTTGTCACCCGCGACACGGGCAAAAAGTTGGGAGTGGTCAGTCAACTCTGGGTCGATATCGACCAGCGAGAAGTGGTTGCACTGAGTCTGCGTCCCAACCTGTTCTATGGCACTCCCCAACCCATGCTCCTGAGCAGCATCCGGCAGATTGGTGATGTCATTCTGGTTGACGATGAGAATGTGATCGAGGACATTGACGTTGAATCCTACAGCACCCTGATTGGCTGCGAGGTTATTACCGAAACAGGGGAGCTACTTGGAAAGGTTCGGGGTTACAAGTTTGATGTAGATGACGGTAGACTCACCTCGCTGATAATCGCTTCTTTGGGAGTTCCCCTGATTCCCGACCAGGTTGTCAGTACCTACGAACTGCCGATTGAGGAAATTGTCAGCAGCGGCCCCGATCGCCTGATCGTATTTGAAGGCGCAGAAGAACGACTAGTTCAACTCTCTGTTGGCATGCTGGAGCGGCTCGGCATTGGCAAAGCGCCCTGGGAACGGGATGAATACGATGAAGGCTACGTTCCCACCGTTCGGCCTGACAACCAGCTTCCCAGCGGAGTCCGCACACCCATCTCGACTCCTGTAAAAACTAGAGAGCCAGTGCAGCAAACCTGGAACGACGACAACTGGGGCGACGAACCTAGGCAACTGCATCAGCAACAGCGGCGGGCAGAACCCCTCTACGAGGATGAAGAAGACAACTGGAAGGAAGCCAGCCCAACTAATTTGTACGAAGAAAAGTATGACCGGTATGCCAAGCCCCCGTCCTACCCGGCAGATGAGTATGAAGAAGATTATGAAGACGACTACTGGAAAGACCAAGAAGAAAAGGCGTACCAACCTCCCAAGATGAACATTCCTGAAAAGCAGAAAGCCCCAGAATACGAGGAAGAAAGTTACTGAGGAGATGCTCTGGATTGTTTTCACCAGGGCCAACTCTTGACCCCCATCATAGCCTCGCTTTCTCTCCTCATTAAGGAGGAATGGCCCTAGTGTTCCGCCAGGAAAATTTTGACGGGTCGCAGACCCTCAAAATTTAACCCCCATCAACTTCCTGGGTATTCGCTAACTGTCAAATTCAATTTGACAGATTACTAGTCGCCCCAGCGTAATTTACGTAATTTCTGGATGTGGTGGGTGACTGAATAGGTGGATGGATGTCCTTATCACTCCATCACTTCTTCACCCTGACTCTCCGCTTCCCCTAGCTCCTATCACCTGCAATCCCTGCTACTAGCTGCTCCCCCTGCCATTCCAGGGTGTCTCCTACCTTTTCGCCTGTGTGGTAAGCCGCTAACAGAACTTCGCTGGTCTTACCCCAGGCGATCGCTCCGGTCTGGTCAATGCCAATTGCTCCCAGGTCTCGCCCATTCTGGTGGGACTCTTCAAAGGAGCGCCGAAAAGCCTCTTGAATAGGCAATCCATCGGCCACTCGAATCACAATCCGGGGTGCCAGACATTCATCAATGATATCTTCTCCAATTCCAGTACAGCTCACAGCAGCCTGCGGTAGGGCGTAGTTTCCGGCGGGCATGGCCGAATCGCTGACCCGTCCGATGCGCTCAAATCCCTTGCCGCCTGTTGAGGTGCCAACAGCGATTTGCCCTTGACTGTCCAGGGCAACAACCCCAATGGTGCCACGTCCGGCATTGTCTTCTATCAGTTCATGCTCGGCCACCACATCAGCCATTTCCCTGGTAAAGTTGCCAGCCCGTTCCAGCATCCATTCCCGTAAACGAATTTCGGTGAGGGGGTCGTAGGTAGGAATTTGCAACTCACGTAGAAGTTCGGCAGCACCGTGGTCAGACAGGATGCGATCGTCGGAATCTTGCAGAGTCAATGCGAGCTCGATGGGGTTTCTCACCCGTGATACGTTAATAACCCCGCTAAACCGCTGAGCAGCCCCATCCATCAAGGAGGCACTCATACGAATCTGCCCGTCTGACTGAAGCACAGAACCCGTACCAGCATTAAAGTGGGGATCATCTTCTAAAAGCTGGCAACCGCGCACTACCGCTTCTTTAGCGGTTGCCCCTGCCAGTAGCAGGGCATAAACCTCTTCAATCACGGTGTAGAGGGATTTCCGCACCGCATCGACGCCTCCCTTTCCCTTTAAGGAACTACCTGCTCCACCGTGAATAATGAGTTTGGGTTGTACTGGCTCAGTTGACATTATTGGGAACCTCTTTTCGTTTGCGATCGCCGACGACGGCAGCGTTCAGAGCAATATTTCACGTCATCCCAGCAATCTTCCCACTTTTTGCGCCAGGCAAAGGGGCGATCGCAGACCAGACAAATTTTGGTTGGCAGGTCGGATTTTGATCGAGCACGCCCCATAACATATAAGTTAACTCCTTAGACATCATAAAACTTAACAAGTGCAAAATGTTGGAAGCCACGTTAGCCAATATTCAAATTGTGTTGGTAGAGCCAGCGGGGGCTTTGAATATTGGGTCAATTGCCCGGGTGATGAAGAACATGGGGCTTTGCCAGTTGGTACTGGTCAATCCTCACTGTGATCATCTGGGAGATGAAGCCCGACAGATGGCGGTTCATGCTCAGGATGTCCTGGACCTGGCAAAGGTTGTGGGGACGTTGCCAGAGGGGTTGGTAGGGTGTCGGGGGGCGATCGCGACCACCGCCCGAACTCGCACCCTGTCTGCTCCCCTGGAACACCCCAGGATTGCTTTGCTCTGGTTGGTGGAACTTGCCCAGCAGGGTCCAGTGGCTCTCATCTTTGGTCCAGAGGATCGGGGCTTAAACAATATCGAACTGAATTATGCCCAGCGCTTCCTTTCCATTCCTGCCAATCCAGCCTATCCCTCACTCAACCTGGCCCAGGCAACTGCCATTTGTTGCTATGAGCTTTATCAACTGGTTTCGAGCAAGGATCCCTCGCTCTCAGATAGTTCCAGTTTTACTCCTGATATTCCCGCTGCTTTTGAAACTCTGGAAGCGTACTATCAACAGCTAGAGGCCCTGTTGCTCAGGGTTGGCTATCTTTACCCGCACACCGCAGACAGCCGGATGCAGAAGTTTCGGCGATTGTTTAGCCGGGCCATGCCATCCAGTGCAGAAGTGGCAATGCTGAGAGGCATTTTGAGCCAGGTGGAGTGGGCACTACAACACTCCAAAAATGCTTAAGTAGGTAGACATCATTAATTGGAAGCAAGGGGAGTGGGGGCGTTGCCCCCAGGCAGGGGGTTTCACCCCCTCCA
>JAIMBL010000179.1 GCA_023511615.1 Leptolyngbyaceae cyanobacterium HOT.MB2.61 | reverse complement strand
TTGGTAAGTAGCTGGGTGCAATTAAATTAAAGATGGTTTTGGGGGTGTAGGGGGTGGAACCCCCTGCCTGGGGGCAACGCCCCCACTCCCCCTTCTTCTAATTAATTATGTCTACCTACTTATAAAGGGGGGTGAGAAACCAGAAAAAAGCAGGAGCGTTGAGAAGCATTTCAACCATCCTGCTTTTTAGCCACATTTGATACAGAGGGAAGCGATCGCACTCAATCAGAGACTGGCATAATCAATCCGGTTTGCGAAAGAGGATAACCTCATGGGTTGGCAGAAAAGTCCGCTTAATACGGGACAGAATAGTGATTGGCAGATCCTGCTGGATTACGCTCATCCTGCGGGCTTTGCGATAGTCTGCATTACGAAACAGACTGGGCACATACTTGTAGCTTCTGACCGGCCTGGCCCAAACTTTTTCAAAATCAGAAAATATTCTTAGGGGATAGATGCGACCCCCACCAACCATTTTCAAAGCCTGATACAGCTCGAAGTAGAATAAGTACCCTCCTGGTGGGAGTAATTCATAAATCTGATTGGCCAGAATACGACGCCCTTCGGGGTCTTTAATGGTAGATAAAACTCCCGCTAACGAAACCCAATTAATTCCTCGTCCTGAATAGACTCTGGGATCACCATCATAAGCTTCAAACTGAATCGCAGGATTCAATTTCCTGGCAAGGTTGATCGTTCCTCCGGTTCTGACATCAACCCCTATAATTTGTTCTGGGTGAAGCCCCAACTCAATATACATACGGCTACTCCGCCCGTTACCGCAGCCAATATCCAGAACCTTAAGTTGTGAAAGGGGAATCTGACTGAGCAACAACGCTTCCGTAGCAGCATGGTAGATGCTGAGGCGGTAGGCAAGTTCGTATTCGGAATGAACCGGATTCCAGGTATCTAGTTGTCCAGGTTCTAAAAGATCATAATCATCTCGAACTTGAGTGACATACTGCGTATCCTGAGTCTTCATTGGATCTCCATTCTAAGAACTGAGAGGTTACATGTACCTGCGCTGTAGTTTAAAGATATAGTATCAGTTGAATATTTTCTTAATCTTAACCATTCGCTATAAAAAGGTTAATAATCAGTTCAAATTGTGATGACGATAATTAGTCCTCTATCCAGGCGATCACCTCTGAGGTTTGTTACATCGCCGGTCGCCTGTTCCTAACTACATCTCCTCCATCAATAACCTGCCCATCTTTTGATACTCCCGTTGGGTTGCCCAGATGAGATGCTTCATCGTCACAATGCCACCATCGCTCGCCGCCAGAAAAGCGGCTGCCAGAGCAATATTGCGAATATTAGCTCCACTAATTTCAAATCGCCGCGCCATCACCTTGAAATCCAGATCGGGGCTACAGGGTGTTTGATCTGGCAAAATCTGTTCCCAAATGCAAAGTCGTTCCTGCTCATCAGGCAGGGGGAAATCAATCACAAAGCGTAATCGGCGCACAAAGGCATCATCCATGTTGCTGCGCAAATTCGTTGTCAAAATTGCAATTCCCTCGTACTCTTCCATCTTTTGCAGCAGATAGCCAATTTCAATATTGGCGTAGCGATCGTGGGCATCCTGCACTTCTGATCGCTTTCCAAATAAGGCATCTGCCTCATCAAACAAAAGAATGGCATTCGAACGGGTGGCAGCAGCAAAGATGCGCTCAAGATTCTTTTCCGTTTCGCCAATGTATTTGCTGACAATCTGTGACAAATCGATTTTGTAGAGATCCAGTTGTAACTCGTTGGCGATTACCTCTGCGGCCATGGTTTTGCCGGTTCCAGGCAGACCGGAAAATAACACATTCAGTCCTTTCCCCAGAGATAATCTGCGACCAAACCCCCACTCTCCGTAAACCACGTGTCGGTACTTTGCCTGATTACATAATTCTTTCAATAGGGCCATTGGATCGGCTGGCAGCACTATATCGCTCCAGGTGTAGGCTGGCTCAACCTTACGGGCCAGGGTTCCCAAATCGTGACCCGATTGAGCGCGGGCAGCCGCAAAGAAATCTGCAAGTTTGGGAGTGGAAAAGGTATTACAAGCCGTTGCGATCGCATCTGCAATTTGCACAGAAGTGAGGCGGAAGCGATCGGCTAAGGCATTGATATCGGTTTCTTCCAAAGAAATGCCTGCGGCCTCTAAATGCTGTTGCCAGTAGCTCCGTCGCTGGCCAAATTCCGGCATGGGAAAGGGCACCACCACAACGCCCAGTGGTTCCAATCCTTTCAGAGCCATCGGTTGTTCTCCACTGAGGATCGTAATTCCCTGACTTTCCCCCAGGAGGCTGAGCAAACATTGATAGGAAAACTCCTGTCCTCCTCCTTGCAGAACATCCAGCTCATCCAGATAAAGCAGTGCCTTTTGTAACCAGGCTTCCCGAAATAACCGTTTCAGCGTGGGTTCCAATTCTACCCTGGCATTGAGGATGGTCGCTAAATTTGCCAATAGCAGGGGCGCATTGAGAGTATTTGCCAGCGCTTCAGCCACCTGCCGTTGACTGGGGCGATCGCTCCCCTGAAAGTACAACCGTAGGGGTTTCTGCCCCTGCCAGTTCTGCTGAACCAGTCCACTCAGCCCTGCAACTTTTGCCTGTAAAAATTCATTCAAGGAAACGTCCGAACGAACTAGCTGACAAAAAGCAGCCAGCGACGGAGCTAAACCCGGTTGATGTAGCAGAAAGCGAACGATTTGCTCATCTAGGTGCAGTTCATGGGCCAGCAGCGTTGATTTTGTTTGATTGGAATCAGGGACCAAATGCAGCAATCCGTGACGGATGAGTGCCGCATCCGGTGCAAAGTGGGTCCTTTGCTTGAGTTTGTCGGTAGCGGTAGAGCACAACAGATTGAGGACCAGATCAATACTGGGACGTTTGCAGCGGATATCATCCTGTAAATAGGCATAAATTCGTTCGTAGCGGCGATCCAGCTCAGGCGCAAGGGCGATCGCCACCACATCCAGATCAAATTCAGATAAACCAAACGTTTGTTGTAAATTGGCCAGACGGGAATCGGATGGAATCTTTACTGATAAAGGTGTTTCATGCGATTCATCCGCTCCCGGAAAGGCAGGTGCCCCCGGTTGACGAGTCAGGAGGCGATCAACCTCTGCGGCATCCACATGCATTCCCCGGTAGGGATCAGCCACCGTTTCAGGACCAAATTCTGCCTGTGCAGCCGCTACAGCCTGTTGCAGCAAGTCATCTAGCCGCTGCAGGAGGGGCAGTAATCCATTCAGGTTGGCAACATCAATCACGTCAAACCTTTGCCAGTTTTTTTCTGCGAGCTTCTAGCCAATCGTCGGTGTAAAAGCCTTGCTCAAATTTCAGTTGAGCCTTTGCCATTGCCGTTTCAAAATCGACGCCGGGTTTTGTTTTGGGTGGTTTTTTCCCTAATTGTTTACGAAAATCTTCTGTATAGGAACCATCTTTAAACGCTTTTGGAGCTTGCTTCGGTGCGGCGACGCTAACTGGCAGTGGGGCGATCGCCGGAACATCCGAATTCGCGTTACTCGAACTTGTTTTGGGATTTACGAAAGTCAGATCGCTTAAAGGTGGGCGGGCGGGCCCGACCGGAATTGCAACCCCATAACCATTTCGTACAGCAACCGGAAGCGGTATTTGATTGGTTGCTGTGGTGGATGAAACAACCGCATTGTTGTTATTACTAACAGACGCAGGTTGTGGCGGATTGATCACCGGCTGCGCTTGATTCGCTACCACCTGGGGTTGGTTCGCTACCACTTGGGGCACGGCATTAACGATGGGCTGGGGTGGAGCAGGCACAGGAGGAGCACCCTCCGCATGCTGAGGCCCTTTCAAGGCTTCCTGAGCATATCGAGTTGCAGCGTGAGCCAGATAGCTGGTATTGGGTCCGGCTTGCATCATGATGTTGTAGGTATTTGCATCCCACTGTGCTATTTGCTGAATTTGAGTGTTGCCAACAGCATAAGCAGAGCCACGGACAATACGACCTGTGGCATAGAGGTTACGAATATGCTGTTTAACCACATTCAGCCGATCAATCGTTGCTTGAATTTCTTCAGAACTGAGGAGCGATTTCAGTTCCTTTTTCACTGTATTTGGATCCAGATCCAGCACCATTTTGGCAGTGGTGTAATCAACAAGCGACGGCAGGCCCTTATTGTGGCTGGCTTGCATGGGATCAAACGGTATGCCTGAGGGCACAAGTTTATTGGGGTCTGAAATGTCTTTGCCAAAAGCGGCGTCGTTGTCGATTCCTGTCACTTTACCGTTGGCATCAATAAAAATATTTGCCCCATGGCGATCGACTTGGCCGGTAATTGCATCCAGAATCTGAAGGTTAGACAGTCCCTTCTGAATTTCTGGATCCTGAAAGTTGAACTGGTGGTAATAATCGTATTGATCAATTTCATAGAATGCGTTTGGATCTTCGTATTCATCAGGACCGTTTGGGTTCTGCTTCTGAGTCACGTGGAGCTTTTTAGTAGGATCTCCCTGGCGATATTTTTGCTTTCCAGCAAGATCATACATGTAGTCACTGGCATTGGGCCCCGAAAGGTTGTTAATCAAGTTCTGATCCGTTACCCGAACATTGACGCCAGCTTTGAGGGCTCGTCCGCTGGCCTGTTCAGAAACCGTTCCTTCAACGGTTCTTCCATTGCGTTTGTGGCTGGCAAAGGCTGTTTCGGCAATTACGTTTCCCGGACCACGTCCAAACTGGTCTTTTAATAGCGCTGCAATGCGGGAGGTTGCCACAGCCCGATTCGCTAATTGGGGGTCTTTGTTATCGATACCAATCGCTCTTGCGGCGTTTCCAATGTCGTATTCGATATATTGATTTCTGCCAGTTTTCTGCTTCTTGAGATCAGCTTTGAAGAATCCGGTTCTGGTGCTATTACCAATTGGCTGGTTGTAGGTTACCAGATCAACCTGGTTGATAGCGCCCCCAGCGATCGCATTTCTCACAGGAACGTTTGGATCGAGGTCAGAATCCTTAAATTTCTTCTTCAGTTGAACGGGGGGCGCTTGAATGGTTGAACCACCCATGCCAGGATTGCCCCCCGGCATGGAGACCGCTTCCCCTGAGGCCACTCTGGCACCCATTGCGTCGGCTTCTGCTTCTAACCGTGGGTCTGTATTGATTGGCAACCCGGGCTGGGCTGGTAGCGGCACCCGTCCTGCACGCTGCTGCACGACATGCGCCAGTTCGTGTCCCAATAGTTCTCTGGTGGCTGGAGTATCAAAGTTGGCTTTGCCAGATGGCATGGCGATGTGATTTCCAGCCGTAAAGGCTTCGGCATTGAGTTGGGTAGTGGCTTCTCCGGCGTGAATCCGCACATCTGAAAAATCTGTGCTAAAGGCTGTTTCCATCTCTTGTCGCAAGGCTGTGGGTAAAGGCTTCCCCCCTTCAGTCGAAAACTGGAATGGCTGAGGTTTTGGTTGCAATTCATTGGCTAACTCGCCAGATAACCCTGAAAACAAGGACTTTGTTTGAATTGGAGTTCGAGCCGATCCACGATTCACAGACCCAGACCGAAGCAACCGATTGACAGCAGAATTACCTCCGACTGATTGCAGTTGAAGCAACGAATGCTCCGAAGTTTTAGTAGCAGTTACAGAAGATGACTTGTTAGAGACCTCTTTTGCTACTTGACGCAGATACTGGTGTCCCATAACGTTTGCTGGTAGTGCTTAAGGACGAGAAGCGAACAAACAGGGTTGTGATTGACACTATTTAGAGTCTATTGCTACGGTTCAGTTCCGCTACGAGTATTGCGTTCAATTGCCTCCTGCAAAAATCGTAACCCTAATTCACGCCAACTATCAGGACCTTCATAGTAACCGGGCAGTGTCCGAAACTCAACAATAATCCCTCCTCGCGTTTGAGGCCCGCCACCAATGGTAGGGTTGCCGGTGTTTGGGTCAACTAGCGGAACATCAGGAAGACTCTGCACGTCTGGGCTACCCTGACGTTCCGGCCCTACGCCCGTAGCTTCCTGAATGGGTTTTCCAGTTAGCGCAACTTGGCCAAGACCTGACGTTAAGCTAGATAATGTATCTACATCTATCCCAGGAGATGCTGCAAACGCGTCAATTGTGTTCAATACACTTCCTACATCACCGCCCCGTCCTGTCATTCTGAATATTTCATCTATCAGGTGGTTTCTGTTAGTTGTGAAATAGTTTTCCTCCTCAGTCGTCATGCCATAGAAAGCCGCAATATCATTGGGGGTTTTTAGCAGGACGGGGGCGATGTTTTTCGCCGTGCCACCCAAAACTCCTGTAGGAATTGTTCCCCGTTTCAAATACAGTGCCAGGTGTGTGATCCAGCCTCTAAGTCCTCTCAAATTCCCTGTTTGCTGGCGCTCTAATGGCGTCATGCTATTGTAAATATCTCGTGTGATGGTGCGTCCAACCGTTACGGCTTGTTTAATATCAGTCCGAATTTGTCTGTACAAAGCTCGTTGCCCCGCTGGTACTCTGCTGGGATTTGCATAGCTAGAATTTGCATACCATTTCAGCAAACTATGGTATTCCCGCAAATCAATACCAATATTGACCTGGACACTGCCCTTAAAGTTATGATGCGGTTGCTTAACAACCGGAAGTCCTAAAGCCGTGTAATCGAGTGGGCCGACACTCAGCCCAGGCCCCAGACCGTCAACCCATCGGGTTGTTAGATGATTTGTATGGGTTTCAATATCATCAATGAAGGCATCAATGAGATCCATCGTGTTATTGAATTCATCAACGTCTTTAGCTGGTGGATCCATTACAATCTCAATAATCGAATCCTTACCTCCTTCTCGTAGGGGCCAACCCTGACCATGAATATTTGGAGTCATTACTCGATCGTCATGATCAGCATCTACCCGAAAACGACCCGCAAACCGCCTCAACGTGCCATAGGGAACCGCTCCATTTGCATCTCTTAAACCTTTTGCATGGAATTTATGCTGCAACTTTACTTGGTCATTTGTCGTCGCTGCCACTGCCTGCACATCGTTTTGAATATTGGTAACATCTGCTGCTGATAGTCGATCGATCGGAACGGGGATTTCAATTTCTAGCCCAATTGCCCGTTGAATCGTATTGTTTGACCGTTGAGTAATGATGGGCTGATTTTGTTGCGGTGACATCAGGTCAGGGGCTGTTTGCTCAGATTGCTGCACCACACCGCTATTCTGCTGCACCACATGGGTTAGCTCGTGGGCGAGGAGTTCCTGCCCAACTCGGCTTCCAGGACAATACAGGCCACGTCGAAAGAAAATATCTTGTTGGGTGGTAAAAGCACGAGATAGCAGTGTTCGATTCAACCGATCCGACCGGGCATCCGTATGCACGCGCACCTGGCTGAAATCTGCTCCAAACGATTGTTCCAATGGTTTCCGAATCGTTTCTGGCAGTGGGCTTCCTTTACCATATTCCTGTTTAATTGATGCTTCTAGCTCAGGTCTGACTGTGACTCCACCAGGGCTGGACTGTTGCTTTAGCGAATTGCTGGGGAAATGAATGACCGGGGAACGTTGGAGAGTTCCCTCTCTGCCACTGATTTCAGCCTGACGCTGGTCAGACTGGCTTTGAGGTTGGTGGATACGGTGCACAACATGAGAGGCAATCCGATCAGCTTCCTGTTCATAGTGGTCACCCGGCTGGGCAATCATGAGTTTAGTTTGAATTGGGATGATGTGCGCCTGGGATTGGTCTACTAACTCATGGGATAAGCCAGTGAATAAAGGTTTGATCAGGTTCGAAATTGGATAGTCGGGGGAGTTCTGAAAGGCGATCGCCCGGTTTACCCCATGATTACCAATTGCCGCTTGCAGTTGTAAAGTGGGATGAGCCGCAGATTGAGATTTTCTAGCAATCTGAGAGGGCTTCTGGGGAGTAAGGCTTCGGGATTGGGGAGGGTGATATTGCTGCATACCGTTATGTCCAATCATCTTTTTGCTTCAGCATTTCATTCGTAAACTTGTCGGTTGATTGCAAACGCATTTGAAACAACTTTTTCAATACAGTTTCTGCTTCCTTTTCATCATTGACGTCTAATTCTACTCCCTGCATCAGGTTGATATACCAGTTAAGAATGGTCTTGAGTTCTTTATACTGGACTGTATTGAGATCTTCTGCCTTAGCCGGTATCGCCAGGCTGGGAGCACCCAGCGACAGGGAGGCTGAAGGCGACATCGACCATTTTCCAGCCCATAGGCTGACAAAGGGTTTGTCCTCAAACTGGGGCGCATAGGCTGAAACTGCACCAAACATTTTGGCCCAGCGACTGCTCTTTTCTGGAGTAGCTGCTGTTTTCCTTGTCTCAAAAGTCTTACGACTTTCTCCTGGATGGGGTTGGGAGCCCAAAATCTTGTCCCAGGTATAGGCTTTTCCACTGCCGTAAGTGATGTCATTTTCTACCATATCCAGTAGCATTAACCCGACCCCATAGGAGCGGGGATTACGGGCTGTTTCGGCTCCCAACATGGCGAGGGCGGCTTCCTGTTCATGGGCATCAACACCCATTAGATCGCCTTTGATCACTTTCCGAATGTTTTCTGCTCTCTTAGCAGCGGTTTTCTTTTTACCAAGTTCTTCTCCCATAACGTTGTAGCGAGTGGCTTTATCCTGGCCTTCAGGCTTGACCCACAACTTATCTTCCACCGCGTAGGCTTTTCCTCCCAGGTTTAATTTGCCAATTAATGGAAATGTTTTAGCGACCCCTTTAGGTTTACCGTATGCGGGATCACTGCTTCTGGCCCAGGTATCTTTCCAGGCAAGCTGCGCCCAGGCATCCAACCAGTTTTTACTATCCAGGGTGATGTTTTCCAGACGCCGATCAGCTGCGATCGCCTTTGCCGGAGCTTTTGAAGAGTCATAAAATTGACTGAGTTCAACCCTGGTGACTTCGTTAAACCACTTCAACACCTTGGCTCCATCAACCGTCACCTTATCGTTAATCTTTAGAGAAGGGCTCTTAATATCTTTTTTGACTTGTTTTTGATCTCTAAGGAGTTTATCCTGCTTATCTTTTCGCTTCTTCTTGAGGAAGTCAAAGAGATTATCCCCCTTGCCAAGAGGCTCATCTAGCTTTCCGGGTCTACCAAATTCCTGTTTAGTTTTGAAGGTCTTTCCTAAAAGCTTTTTAGTTTTTTCATCTACGGTTATCTTTCTACCCTCGATGGAATCTCCCAGGTTAACCTTGTTTGCTTCGGCAGTAGCCCTGGCTCCGTATTTACCAAGCCAGACATCCAGTTTCGCTTCTATCTCTTCTAATCGTCTATTTGCCTTATCAACAGACTCAATTGCTTCAGGTAGTTTCTTGCTATTTTCGATATAAAGCTTTAGCCAGTCAATGGCCTCTCCATAGCCACTTTCCTTGATGATTTCCGCTACAGTTTCCTGCAAATCTCCAGTATCTGAAGATGGTTTCATTCCAATACTTATGGCTGCTTCATTGGCTAACCGGTTAATTTCTTTAATGAGATTGGGAATTTCTTCTTTCTGATTGCTAGGAAAAACAAGACTCCATTCATCCTCAGGTGTTTTTTTATGTTTCTGAGTGTAGGAGATGATTTTTTCCAGGATTTGAGGATCTTTGATTTTTTTGATTTCATCGGGGTAATCAGGGCTATCTGTGTCCAGATCTTTCTCTAATCCCACAGCATCCCTGGGAATTACCATGCGCTGAACAACGGATTGACTATTCGCTGCAAGGGACTGTGCCGGATGAGTGTTCAGCCCTGTTTCTATCGGATTGAAAGCGTGATTCTGGTCAGCAGCAGACGGTTGGCGAGTTTGAGCGATCTGGTTGGCGATCGCATCCGCTTCTGGCTCCAGTTCAGAATTATCGTTGACGGCCACTCCATTAATCTGTTGGGTGGGCTGAACCTGTCCCTGAGTTTGTTGCACCACATGGGCTAACTCATGGGCCAGGAGCTTCTGTCCTGTGGGATGACCAGGATTGTAAGCGTTTTGCCGAAAAAAGATGTCGCGCTGGCTGGTAAAGGCAAGGGAATTGAGCGATCGATTGAGCCAATCTGCCTTTGCATCGGTATGCACGTTTACATCACTCAGGTCGGTATCCAGCCTCTGTTCCATTGATTGCCGAATACCATCTGCGATAGGCTGTCCACCACTTTGCTGCATGAACTCATGGGACAGGCCGCGAAAAAAATCTGTTGCTGGAGTCGGCTCATGGTGGCCTGGCGGCTTCTTTAACAGGTGATTTACCGCCTCATTACCAACCGCGGCTTGTAGTTGCAGGATTGGATGAGGCGATTGAGCAACTTGAGTTATCTGAATTTGAGAGTTGTCTGAGCCAGCCTTCGATTTGAGGAGATATTGCCACTGCATAGGAGAGCTTACTCTTGACAAAATGAAGTATCATCGTCTCCCCCTACCTGAGAGAGCAGGGGTTAGGAATTAGGCGTAGGGTGGGTGAAGCAATGCCTGCCCATCTAGAAGAGCCAGCGAACATACAAAATCAAGCGCTATCTTATTTTACGCTTATAAGTACGATTTGCTTGACGACTGAATCAGAAATCATAGTGGAACTCGAACATCACTCTATCTAGCCTAGCGATTTCACGCAG
>JAIMBL010000178.1 GCA_023511615.1 Leptolyngbyaceae cyanobacterium HOT.MB2.61 | reverse complement strand
ACGGGCGATTGTACGAAGGGCAAAAGTACCGATTATGTCAAACGGCAAGACATTGGTAATGTCGGCAAGAAAGAAAATGGAATGGCCGAGGTAATTTACGGCAAGCGGCATCGCCAGCAATACTGGCTTTTGACGACTGACCCCAAAACGTTGCCAGACCATAGCACGAGTTTTGTGATGGTTTATGCTCCTGCCATCAAGCGCCAGGAAATTGGCAACCACGATGGCGTTCGAACCTGGATGGAGTATGGTCGCAAGCAAGCCAGAGATGCTGTAGGATGGGCGAACTTTTGCAGGACCGGTGATGCCCGAATCGAGAAGGGGGGGGAGTTGGTCATGAGTGCTTTGCTGATGGTCCGCTTATTGGCCGCTCAATTTAACGCTTCCTGTCCTCTGGTCCATCAACAGTTGGTGCAACATCCTTGCTGGGACAACCAAAGGGGTTGGAAGACTCTACTCAACAATTTGCGCTGTATCATCCAACCCTTGATTTGCTTCAATGGGCTCAAACGCTGGTTAGAGGTTTTCCCGATTGTTTCACTTCGGGTTGGCTTTGAGCAATTAACCCGCAAGATGAATACCTTTATTGGTCCACTCGTGCATGAGTTGAACCTGCGAATCATCTTTTCATCTCCTTAGAGTGACCGAAGAGGGGTAAGCACATCGATAGGTTTGAGCAAGGGCAGCAATTCTTGGGTGAGTGAACTGCTGAGGAGAATTTTCCAGTGCGATCGCTGGCTTCCCCCAATTAATTTCATACCAACTGGAGATGCACGATCGCCACCTGAGTGCAATCGTGCACCTCCAAAAGCGTCTGATTAACCGTAATCGTTCAGGGGGTTGAAGCAAGGAATTGAGGAAAATGGGAGGTACTGGTAGGCTAACAGAATGGACGAGAAACAGCCCAGTTCGATTGCAGACATTAGCCCAGAGGACTGGGCAGCAACGCCAGAGAGTGTGAAGCGGCTGGTGAGAAATCTAATGGGGCAAATTGAGCGATTGGCTGAGTTAGTCAGTCGAGTCGAGACGTTAGAGCGGCAACAGGAAGCATTAAAAGCGGAAAACCAATTGCTCAAAGAGCAGGTGAAGCAAACTAGCAAGAATTCATCAAAACCGCCATCACAGGATATGAGTAAAGGCTTCAAAGCCAAACCGAAGGAAACAGCGAAACGAAAGCCCGGAGCACAACCGGGACATGAAGGACATGAGCGGCGGTTGTATCCTATCGAGCAATGCCAGAGCGTAGAGAATCATTATCCTGAGCGTTGTATCGAATGTGGCGCGAGGCTAACGGGCGAAGACGCACAAGCGCATCGGAAACAGATCGTCGAAATCCCCCCAATCAAGCCCCCGGTGAGCGAACATCGATTTCACTGTCGCCAATGCGAGCAGTGTGGAGCGCTGACTCGTAGTTGGGATGATGCCATTATCAATGGCAGTGGCTATGGAGAACGAGTGGCAGCGCATGTGGCCGTGCTGAGTGGACAGTATCGCCAATCGCATCAAATGGTGCAAGCGCTGTTGCATGACTTGTTTGGTGTCCAGATTTCGACGGGCAGCATCCATCGACTCAGGCAGGAGAGTTCCCAAGCGGTGGTCGATGCGGTGCAAGCGGCTTACGAGTATGTGCAAGCGCAGGGCAATGTGAATATGGACGAGACCAGCTTTGCCCAAGGCAATGGGGATGGCAACAATCCGAACCATCGCAAGGGTTGGTTATGGGTGATGGTCACCCCTCTAGTCAGTTACTTTGCAGTGCGCTTATCGCGCTCTCAAAGCGTTTGCCAGAATCTCTTAGGCACGATGTTTGCAGGCATTGTCAATAGCGACCGGTACAGTGCATACAACGAGGTGCCGTTGGAGTGACGCCAGATTTGTTGGGCGCATCTCAAACGCGACTTTACGCGCATTGCTGAACGCACAGGTGTAGCAGGCGACCTCGGTCAAGCCCTATTAGCACAGCAGAAGTTATTGTTCGAGCATTGGCATCGCGTGCGCGATGGAACACTGACTCGAAGTGAGTTTGCAACGATAGTCGAACCCATCCAACAGCAGATTCACACGTTACTACTTGAAGGGTCGAACTATCCGATTACCAAGGGTGAGAAAACGCCTTTGGCAAAGACTGTGCGCACCTGCCAACGTCTGCTGACAGTCGAGCCTGCCTTGTGGACCTTTGTCACGACTGTTGGGGTTGAGCCCACCAACAATGCGGCGGAACGGGCGCTGCGTCCGGCGGTTCTGTGGCGCAAAAATAGCTTTGGCTCTCAAAGCGAAGCTGGGAGTTTGTTCGTCTCCAGAATGCTCACAGTGGTGACAACGTTGCGTGCCCAAAATCGCTCCGTATTGGAGTATTTTGTCGAGGCGTGTCGGGCCGCGCGGTAGGGCCACCCTGCTCCCTCACTACTGCCCTTTGATAGCACCACCCCGTGAAGGATTACGATTAACCGGGATTCTGAAGTTTTCTAATTAAGACATCTTAGACACTTGAAATATGGCTTGCACCTGAACAAGGGGTAGATGCCACTGCTCCTCTGGTTGCCAGGCATCGATATCGAAGCATGAAGCACGACCTCGCCTGTAGGCCCGCCATAACCTTTGGTGAACTTTCGGTTGCCGCTCTGGCGACTGCCGCTGAATTACGTGCAGCAGCCCTAATCCCAGCAAGATTTGAATCGGGTTGAATTTAGCTCCAAGCAGGAATGCCTGCTCTTCTGCTTCCCCAATCGGATCGGTACCATACCCAGTAAGAACGTGAACACTATCGTGCAATTGCTTGCGGCGGGGACCACTGGTGAGCGGAGACAGATTGTGTTGCTCTAAAAAATCTACCAGTGTGCGTCCAAGCGTTCCTTCGGGAAGTTGTCGCAATGTCTCCAGATCCACAAAGGGCGGGACGTTCGCTCCAAGCACTTCTCCGATCTGGTCAGCGATTGCCAGAAAATGTTGAACAAATTTGCCATTGGGCACTGTAGTTGAAGCCATCATGATTTTCTAGAATCTTGCTTGCCTGGTTAGAAAGACTGCATTAAGCGAGATCGCACATTTTGCATAAACTGCTGTTTTTGCTGCGGTGTTAACACATCTGCCATTTGTTTACACGCAGACTGAAAGACAGTGCGGAGTTGGGTTTGTTGATCGGGAGACAGGTTCATGACTGCGATCGCGGCTCGAAAACTCTGTCCTGTTTGCAATGCAGCAATAAATTGGTTCCTTTGCTCTGGAGTCAAGATAGATTGAATTTGATTACGAGCTTGATTGCGAATTTGAGACAGTTGGTTTTCTTGCTGGGGTGATAGATTAACTCCAGCCATGATTGGCAAAGAGTTTGCTGAATTGCTTTGTGCCCAGGTAGTTGCAGTAGCTAGTGGAGTGAACAAAATTATATTTCCTGCCAGAATTGAGACGAGCTTGAGTTTCATGAGTAGACCTGCTAATTCAATTCAGTGCAAACGATCTTCCTTGCAAGACATCGGGTTTCTATTGCAACTGAATTGCGATCAATTGGTTCTCCCGGCTTGCCCATGGAAAAGTAGCGTAAGCTACTTTTCCATCTACAACAAAATCGCTGAAATATTGATTTTGTTTTGGTGATAAGCGTCGCTTATCACCAAACTCTCGGGAGCGCCGATCAATTTCAATCAAAGAAACCCGATATCTGAATAAATCAATAACTAACGACTAGCGAGTGAATTGAAACGTACCTGTACGAGATTGCCCATTAGGATAGTTGATGGTACGGCTTCCATTGACGACACCATTTTGATAAGAGCCTGAACCATAGACAGTGGACTGATTACCATTCGGTCCGGTGTAGGTTACGTTCCGCTGATAGCCACCATTGCCGGTTCTGGTATAGCCACCATAGGCAGAACTGGTTTGCCCATTAGAGTAGATGGTTGTGCGTTGAAAGGTTACGCCATTTTCAGTTTTCTGACGATTGGTATTGACGGTGGTTATACGTCCGTTTGGACCGGTATAGATCATTTCACCTGCCTGGGCAATGGGGCTGAAGGCAACTCCAAAGCCGAGGGTGGCGATCGCAATCAACCCCAAACGACGAACTTGCATGATCAATCTCTCCTTTTGTGAAATGATTGGCGAATTCAGTTGAATTGAATTCTTCGCCTCCATCCTACGTTGGGGTTGCTTTCATTCCTTGAGGCAGGTGTCCTCACTTTGACGGGACAATTGTCCCAATTTAAGACAGGATGCTTTTCTCTTGCGCTTACCTTACTAAAAAGGCTTTGATCAGAACAATGCTTTTTTCATGGTCATGACCCCTTCCCAGCAAACGCGCCCTTCGCTTAAGTTCCTGCTCCATTTAGAGTGGGTCTTATTGGCGATCGTGGCGTTTAGTGAAATTTTTGGCTTTCGGTTCTATCCCTTGCCGCGACGACCCCTGCTGAATCTCGTGGGGCTCAGTATCTTCACTCTCATGGGGTTGCGGTTGCCAACCCGCCAATCTGCAAAAATTGGTTACACAATTGTTGAGTTTTTCATTCTGGTGAGCGTATCCCTCGTCGGTGGAATTCGTCTATTTCCCTTTCTCTACATTGTGCTGGTACTTCGTAACTGTTTGATTTTTGAACGGCAGACACGTTCAATGGTGGCTGGAATCGCTTTCCTGTTCTGTGTATTGACGATTATCCACCGATTAAAGTCCTCTGCTGCTTTCTCACCATTCCTGATGGATGAGCGAATTGGCGCTTTAGGATTTAGCTTTGCGGTTTTGTTTGGTTTGGTGGTGATTGTCCTGCAAATGCTGGTGAGTGCAGTGCTATCAGAGCGGCGCAGTCGGGAGCAACTGGCAACAGCCAATGAACAGTTACGGCAATATGCTCTACGAATTGAAGATGTGGCGACGCTGCAAGAACGAAACCGCATCGCCCGTGAAATCCATGATTCTTTGGGGCATTCGCTGACCGTTTTTAATCTCCATTTGGAGGCGGCATTGCAATTGTTGCAGTCAAATCCAGCAGAGGCCAGGGAACTGTTGACAGAAGCCAGGCAGATTGGCTCAAAGACTTTACAGGAAGTGCGGCAATCGGTTTCTGTGTTGCGATCGCACCCCTTGAACGGCGATCGCTAGAGGAAGCAATTTCCAGTCTCCTGAATGATTTTCAACGATCTACTGGAATTATCCCCAGGGTTCAAATGGATTTCCACTGCTTCATTCCAGTGGAAATCAAAACGGCCATTTACCGAATTGTGCAGGAGGCACTTACCAATATCTGTAAATATGCGACGGCCACAGAAGTTGCCATTACCCTCGCCACAACCCCGGATGAAATACAGGTAATCGTTCGAGATAATGGTAAGGGGTTTGATCTCAATCAAACAACAACGAGTTTTGGCCTACAGGGAATGCGAGAGCGGACTGCTACACTGGGTGGCAATTTGCAGATTATCACCTCTCCTGGAAAGGGTTGTCAGATCATGGTTCAATTCCCTTGCAAACTTCATTCCCCAACTATGGATGACACACCTCTATGATTCGGTTACTGCTAGTGGATGATCAAAGTCTGATCCGGCGAGGCATGAAAGCCTTGCTGAAGGTGGATGAAGAGTTACAGGTGGTGGGCGAAGCTGAAAATGGACAGGAAGCCATCCGCTTTATCCAACAGGCTTACGCTACCAGCACAACTGAGATGCTACAACCGGATGTGGTGCTGATGGATATCCGTATGCCCATCATGGATGGAGTAGCGACCACACGAGAAATTTGTCAAACTTTTCCACAAATTAAAGTATTGGTATTAACCACGTTTGATGATGATGAGTATGTGGCTCAGGCGATCCGTAATGGAGCTTCTGGTTACTTACTCAAAGACACCCCATTTGACGAATTGGTGCAAGCAATTCGCTTTGTTTACCGAGGATACATGCAAATCGGTCCCGGACTTGCCAGTAAGGTGATTGCCAACCCTCTTCCAACAGCCACTTCCCAACCTAGAGAATTACCAGAACTCACCTCTAGAGAACTTGAAATTCTACGCCTAATTGCTCAGGGTGCGAGTAATCGAGAAATTGCTAATACTTTGTTCATTTCAGAAAAGACGGTCAGAAATCATGTCACGAATATTTTGAGCCGATTACACCTGCGCGATCGCACCCAGGCGGCAATCGTGGCTCTACAAAATGGTTGGCTATCCTGAGCCTATGGAGCACTAATCGATTGCCCATCGAGATGATCGCTGAAATGTTCCCGTGGAGCAGGTTGGTTAGGGCGCGATCGATTCGTCATTCGAGCTCGATAACGCTCGGATATAAATTGCTCTGGGTCAATTCCGTCAAAGGTGGGGGGCAACCAAACGCGGATCACCAGTAATGCTCCCAACACTAGCAAAAACACACAAGTGACTAGAACTTGAATCCAGGGCGTTTCCAAAACACCACGTACAATGATTTCTCTAAGTGCAGAGACAATAGATACTTCAACAGCCACTCCAATTGATACTCGATGTTCTTGCAAATAGATGATCAATAAACGAAATAACTCAACCAGAATTAGTAGAAATAAAATATCTGAGGTAACTGTTGGGAAATCCAGAGGAGGAAGTAGTGAGAGTACCATCTCCCGCAACTGAATGACCATGAAGCTGAATAGGCCAATGCACAGGCAAATGATAATTAAATCCTGTACAGTTTCTAACAGCCGAATCACACTATTGTTATTTAACCAGCGATACCACGGAAGAGAGGACTGTTGATTCACGTTCATAGAATAGTTACCAATTAACAACTAGGCGTAGTAGCGTGTGTGCGGTACTACGCATGAAAAAGAAGCTGATAGCTACTAGTGTTCCGCCAGGAAATTTTGACGGGTCGCAGACCCTCAAAATTTAACCCCCATCAACTTCCTGGGTATTCGCTAACCGTCAAATTCAATTTGACAGAGTACTAGCTATTAAGTAGCTGGGTGCAATTAGGTTAAAGATGGTTTCGGGGGTAGAGAGGGTGAAACCACCTGCTTGGGGGCAACGCCCCCACTCCCCCTTCTTCCAATCAATTTATGTCTACCTATTTAGCTGCTAGCGATTAGCAATTACTTAGTCTCCAGTGGTAAACCTGAAACTAATCCAGATTGAGTGGGGCGCTTACAGGAGCGGAAATAGGAGACGAGGATTGAGCTGTAATTTGGCCATTTAAGCTCATTAGTGCCAAGATGAAACCCAACCCGACTCCAGCTAGAAATACCCAGCCATGGGATGGATAAAGCGAAAAAAGGAGGCGGCGATCGCTGTCATAAATGTGAATCGACCAACCATTGCCGATGACTTCTTGTAATTGATTAGAGGTTCTATTCATGGTTTTCACCCCTCAACGAGGGCTGTATCCTCAGCAATAGCAACGGACATCTTCGCCACACTCATCGGCTAAATAGCAAAGGGCTCGGAACCGCAAACTGACGACTTCTTCATACAATGGGTTTAATTTGCACAGAGGCGGAATGTGTGCAAGTGTGTGGCCAAATAGACAAATATCTCGCTCAAAGGGACACTGCACAGGAATCAGACGGCAGATTAAATGAGCCAGTACAACATTCTGAATCTCCAACTGATTCAGCCATTGGCGAATCGGATACAACCCATCGAAGGGAAGCATTTGAGATTTCATGGTAAACCAGGTTGGCCGATGAGCGTATTTGATCCAGTTCAATCCAAGATTCCACATAGCGTGTCTGAATATGTCTGAGTAATGAGCTATGTCTGTAGCTTAGCCATAAACTCGGCAAATTCAAACATCGCAAAAATATAAATATCGTTTATATTATATAACTCCTGCTTAATCTTCTACATTATTACGGTAGTAGCTCCCCAGTTCGGCATATTACCCCTCTTTAACACCTGACACCCAACACTTCCCCTGCCGCTTGCCAATCTGGAGCTAACTATACCCTGCATGCCGCTTGCGCCACTTTTGAAACATCTTCTCGTAAGCTGGTCTTTCAGGATGGTAGGCTCTCCAACCGTAGAAAAATAGTTCCAACCCCCAGCCTGGTGAGGGATAGATTGCCTAAAAATATCCTGGACCGGTGGTTAGATTGATCAAAATTATGTGATTTGGTTGATGAATCGAGTGTTACCCCTCACCCCTCACCTCACTAACAACTAACAACTGGTCTCACTTCTCTGGTTTCGGTAGTGCCCAAATCGTAATGATTTTTGAGTTGTTAATGATGGCGGCTGGTGCCGCTCATCATTACCTTGTTAGGTCTATCCTCTGGCTTCCATGTGCCATGAAAACTTAAGGGAATGACTTCCGGTAAGCCTAAGCGACAGAAGGGCCTACCCTCCAGATGGTTGGAATCGTAAATCCAGACTTCGCTTCTATCCTGCTTGGCGTCGTAGACAACGGTCAGTAGCCATCCCTGATTGGGATTGTCTGTGTCGGCAACATATATTGGTTCGCTGGGGTAGAAGTGGTTGTCAATGTTGGTTTCGGTGAATAGGCCAGTCTGGTGGTCAAAGCGGGCGATCGCTCCAAACAAGTCATTCTCATCATCGACCTTATCTCGATGGCGTACAGATAGGTAGGAATAACGCCACGCCCGCCCCACTTCCTGACTGTTCACTGTGGGAAACTCGCAGCCACGGTTTAGTACTTTGGTCATTTCCAGCACTTTGCCAGACACTGCGTCTAGCCGTAGCTCCCACAATGTGCCCTTTCCAGGAGTTTTGATCTGCCCGCTGGCAACTTCTTTCAGGTTCTGATTGGTTTGAAAATCAGCATAATGCACTAGGCTAACGAACACCGAGCCATCGGGCAATTCACAGCCATTAGCAAAGTGCCACTGATACCAGGGATCGGCTTCGATAGAGTTGACCACTTCCAGCGTATCCCGGTCAGTGATCAAAATTCGGGTTCCCAGTTCGGGATGCCACTCCAATCCATCGCTGTAACTCTTGAGCCGAACCAGAACAGGCAACGGACTCAGCCGCACAGGAGGAATGCAAAATATCAGGTACTTGCCAGCCAGGACGAAGTCATGGATCAGGGGAACCCCTTGCAGGGCGATCGCTTCTTTCCTCTGAATCTTGCCTGTAAAGTCGCTCCGGTAAACATGCAGCGTTGCATTCCTGCCGGGACTCACCCCAAAGTTAAAAATCTCCCCCGTGAACGGGTCTCGTTTCGGATGGGCGGAATAGGATGACCCGTGTAACCCTTGCAGTTGATCAATCCCTAGGGTGTCCAGCGTATCAAGGGTGAGTGCGTGGGGTGGTCCCCCTTCCCACAATGCCAGAACTCTATCGGGTAGAGCCAGCACAGAAGTATTGGCGGCATTTTTGACGTCACGGGTAAACCGTTCGATCCAAGAACCGGTCGGTTTCATCCCATAGCCCCAACACAGAAAGCGATCAGCCTCCTCTTCCGCCAGATACCCCTCCGTTTGCACATAGCGATACACTCCAGTAGCGCCATTCTGAGAAAAATGAACACCCAGCACAGCCCCGTCTCCATCAAACCAGTGGGCAACTCGTTGACCCCTACGCTCTAAACGAGCAGGACCATTGCGGTAGAGGGAACCACGTAACCCCGCCGGAATTGCCCCAGCCAGCACGGGCAATGGAGTGGGCTCAAACCCCTGAATTGTATGCAACACACACCTCGCCCAGGCGTTTGTCTGAGGGGGTTGGATCCTACTTGTCATAGAAGCCTCCGTTGTTAATTACTAGTGTTGCAAACACTAAATTTTGCAACATGGGGGATTGGGGGCTTCGCCTCCAAGCAGGGGTTTTACCCCTGCACCCCCAACAAAACTTTTGTTTTGCTGTACTAGATGTCACGATGCATTGCGAGGAAAGGTTTCTCCCGCAGCATGGACAGGGCAGGGATGGGGCAGTCGGGCATTGCGACTGCTGGTGGCTAGCTTTTTTCTGCATCTTCCCAACCTGATAATTCAGGGCTGTCCTGGTGCCAGTGCGCCATTAATGCCTCATCACACTACTTTGCTAACAGCGGCATTGCCCATCGATGGGCACGTGATTCATGTTTTCACCTCTTCGCCTCTCCTCCCTCCCTTTCCCAAGCAATAATCGCCTAAAGAATGATTCTGTCTGATAAGATATCTGGGTTGTTCAGTCAGATGCTGTCCGTTGAGTCAATCGATAGATATACCCAGGGTAGACGAGCTCCTTCAGGAATTTGCGACGATTCAGCAAACCAGTTCCAAGCGCATTGCGTTGCTGGGTTCTCGCCATGTTCCAATCACCCACCAAAACCTGATTGAAATGATGAGCTACGCCCTCGTTCTGGAGGGAAATCGGCTCATCACTTCTGGTGCAACAGGAACGAATTTTGCTGCGATCCGAGGTGCACTCAGGGCAGATCCGACGCTACTAACGGTGATTCTCCCTCAAAGCCTGGAGCGTCAACCGAGAGAGTCGCGTGACCAGCTAGAACAGGTGATGCACCTGGTTGAAAATCCCAGCAATGACTCCCTTTCTTTGGCAGAGGCCAGTGCCCTGTGCAATGCCGAAATTGTTTCCCGTTGCCAGCAGTTGATTTGTTTCGCCTTTCACGACAGCCAGACCCTGCTCAACACCTGCCGGGAAGCCGAGGAGCAGCGGAAGATTGTGACATTGTTTTACTTTGACTAAGGAACCTTACAAAAATAAGTTGCATAACTTTTCCATCTCCACCTGCGTGAAATCGCTAGGCTAGATAGAGTGA
>JAIMBL010000177.1 GCA_023511615.1 Leptolyngbyaceae cyanobacterium HOT.MB2.61 | reverse complement strand
ATCCCCAAAGGCGGCTCCCTTAAAAGGTTGAGCATGGATGAGGATAGGATTTTCTAGCCTTGACTACACCTGCATCTCATTCAAATAGGGTAAGGGGGATTTGTGTATACACGGTAGCCCAAAACGGGAGCGATCGCTGTTTTGTTCGTGGCGTTCCTCCGCTAATTAGCGGTTACACCCCTCTCCCCTATACGGCTTTCCCTACTGCTGACCCCAAACTGAAAGCGATAAAGTAACATTAGTTAACACACAAAAGTTTACATTGATTGCTCCCGGATTGACTGGTTTCTGGTTCATTTAGGTGCTTTTACCCAGTCGCACCAGGAGCTAGTTTCAGGATTAAACCCATGTGTGTCGGCTATACTCCCATTTTTCATTCGCTGCGCAAGCTCGCGTGAAAGGAGAAGTCTCTATGTTCGAATTTTTCACAGAAGAAGCCATCAAGGCCGTGATGTTAGCGCAGGAGGAAGCACGCCGCCTGGGACATAATTTTGTAAGTACTGAACAGATTCTGCTGGGAGTCGTTCGGGAAGGCACCAGCATAGCGGCTCAGGTGCTTACAGATCTGGGCATCACCCTTGACTACGTTCGCGCCGAGGCAGAAAACATTACAGGACGAGGCTCCGGCGTTATTCCGGCTGAAATTCCATTTACACCCAGTGTCAAGCGATTGTTTGAGCAGGCGATTCAGGAATCTCGCCAGTTGGGACAGCGACAGGTTGAGCCAGAGCACCTGCTGCTGGCAATTACGGTAGAAGGGGAAGGGGTTGCGGCCAGGGTTCTGCAAAATTTGGGGGTGGTGCTACCAGAACTGCGGGAACGGCTACTGGCAGAAATGGATGCGGTGGCAACAGTTCCTGTGGGTGGTTGGCAGGAACAGGCACCCGCCAGCCGTACCAGTTCCAGGAATTTAACCCTGGAAGAGTTTGGCACCAACCTGACTCGTCTGGCTGTCGAGGGCAGGCTTGACCCTGTAGTTGGGCGTGAGAAAGAAATCGAACGGGTAGTGCAGATTCTGGGTCGGCGTACCAAGAACAATCCCATTCTGATTGGGGAACCTGGCGTTGGTAAAACTGCGATCGCCGAAGGACTGGCCCAACGGATTGCAACCAACGACGTTCCCGACATCCTGACAGACAAGCAGGTCATCAGCCTGGATATGGGTCTGCTGGTTGCCGGAACCCGTTTTCGGGGCGACTTTGAAGAACGGCTGAACCGTATTTTGGATGAAGTTCGTACCTCTGGGAACATCATCCTCGTCATTGATGAGGTGCATACTCTGGTAGGGACAGGCTCCATTGAAGGCGGTATGGATGCGGCGAATCTGTTGAAACCTGCCCTCGCACGGGGTGAATTGCAATGCATTGGTGCCACTACATTGGATGAGTACCGTCAGCATATCGAGCGCGATGCAGCTCTGGAACGTCGCTTCCAGCCGGTGATGGTGAGTGAACCCAGTGTGGAAGACACCATCGAGATTCTGTACGGATTGCGCGATCGCTACGAACAGCACCACAAAGTCCGGATTACCAATGAGGCTCTGGAAGCAGCTGCTAAACTTTCGGCCCGCTACATCAGCGATCGCTACCTGCCCGATAAGGCAATCGACCTGATTGATGAAGCCGGTTCCCGTGTGCGTCTGGCCAACACCCCCCACTCTGCCACTAAAGGGCTGAAGCAGGAATTGCGCCAGGTTGTGCGGGCCAAAGAAGAAGCCGTGAAAGAGCAAGACTTTGACCGGGCAGGAAAACTGCGCGATCGCGAACTGGAGTTAGAAGCAGCGATTAGAAGAATTCAGAAGCCAGAAACCAGAAGCCAGGAGCCAGAAGGAAAGGACGAGTCGATGAGTGGACGAGTGAATGAGTGGACGAGTAACCTATCTATCCATTCACCCATGTATCCATCTACTCCTCACGTGACTGAAGACGACATTGCCCAAATTGTTGCCTCCTGGACAGGCATTCCTGTTAGCAAACTAACTGAGGCAGAATCTGAGCGACTGTTGCATCTGGAAGAAACCCTGCATCAGCGAGTGATTGGTCAGGATGAAGCCGTCAAAGCTGTTTCGCGGGCATTGCGGCGAGCCCGGATTGGGCTGAAAGATCCGAACCGGCCCATCGCCAGTTTCTTCTTCGCCGGTCCGACGGGGGTAGGCAAGACCGAACTAGCAAAGGCACTGGCGGCCTACTTCTTCGGTTCAGAAGATGCCATGATTCGACTGGATATGTCTGAATTCATGGAAGCCCACACGGTTTCTAAGTTGATTGGTTCACCACCGGGATACGTCGGTTATGGTGACGGTGGGCAACTGACAGAAGCTGTGCGCCGCAGACCGTATACCATTGTTTTATTTGACGAAGTCGAAAAGGCCCACCCAGATATCTTTAACCTGATGTTGCAACTGTTGGAAGACGGGCGATTAACCGATTCCCAGGGGCGAACGGTTGATTTCAGAAACACGCTGGTAATTCTGACATCCAATATTGGTTCCAGAGTGATTGAAAAAGGCGGAGCTGCCTTTGGATTTGAGTTTGAAGGCAACCAGAGCGCTGCGCAATACAGCCGCATTCAATCCCGTGTGAACGAAGACCTGAAGCAATTCTTCCGTCCAGAATTTCTTAACCGTTTGGATGAAATGATTGTCTTTCGGCAACTCACCCGTGATGAGGTGAAGCAAATTGCAGATCTGATGCTGCGGGATGTACAAAACCGATTAGCCGATCAGGAAATCACCCTAGAAGTGAGCGATCGCGTCAAAGAGCGTCTGGTTGATGAGGGCTACAGCCCAACCTATGGAGCCCGTGCGCTCAGACGAGTCATTACCCGATTGCTGGAAGATGCCCTCGCTGAAGCGATGCTTTCCGGCAGAATTGAGTCAGGGGATAGGGCGATCGTCGATCTGGATGGGGAGGGTCAGATTCGCATCAATTCTAAACCTCAGTCTGTAAGGGATAGTGGCCAGGAGTTGTTAGCTTTCAGTGAGGTGTAAGGGATAGATGGGTGGAGGCAGTTATTCCCTCTACTCCCTTTACCTCTTCACTCCTTCACTCCCCCACCCCCTCTGCTCCCCCGCTCCTCACTGCGCCAGGTAGGGCTTCAACTGATCTGCGATGACCTGGACATTTGGTGCTTTCAAAATGCCGAGGTGATCACCTGGAACATCAAAGGCATGGAAATCCTGGACAAAGGGCTCCCAGCCCAGATCTTTACCCAGGTTTCCCTCAAACAGGTTCCGTTCTGTTGCCCGAAAAAGTACAACTCGACCAGAGTAGGGTTGAGGAAAATACGACCGGAGTGCGCGATCGCGGACTTCTTGACGAATGTCTTCCAAATCGGTACTGGCAAACTCCTGGGATGTTTGCGCTCCGATTGAATACGAGCGTTGATTGACTTTACGAAATGGACTGGATAACTGCCTTCGGAGCAGTTGTATATTTTCCTGCCACCGCTCGGCAAGATAAATGTGTCCTTGCTTGAGCAGCATTTGCCAGTGGATCTCAAGGCGCTTGAAAAAGGAGAGGGAGTTCGGGGCAACAGCATCCAACAATGCCACCAGAGCAACCTCTTCTCCCTCTGCCTGGAGTTGTTGAGCCATTTCATAGGCAATTACTCCTCCAAAAGACTCCCCAGCCAGGTAGTAAGGGCCATGCGGCTGAAGGGTGCGAATTGCCTTCAAGTATCGAGCTGCAATGGTTTGGACATTGGAAAACAGAGCGCTATGCAGGTCAACCCTGCCCGTTTTAATCAAATCTACTTCTTCCTGAAGGTAAACGCCATAGATCGGCTGGTCCGGGTCCAGATACTCAGCTAATTCACGGTAGAGCCAAATGCCGTAGATACAGAACAGGGGAGGTTTGTTTCCACCAGTCCGTAAAGGCACCAGATCACTCAACACCTCACTATCGTCTCCATCGGCAATTCGTAAAAGATTGGCAATGTCTTCAATCGTGGGAGATTGCAGCAGGGTGGTGATGGGAAAGGTTTTACCCAGCAGTTTTTCAACCTGGGCCCACACTCGCACGGCTGAGAGAGAATGCCCACCCAATTCAAAGAAGTTGTCCTGAATGCCGATGGGTTTCACCTGCAGCACTGTTTCCCAGATCTCGACCAGCTGTCGTTCTAGCTCATCTCTGGGGGCCACACAATCCCTGCGATTGCCCTCACTTAAAGAAAGCTCAGGAACGGGTAAGGCTCGACGGTCTACCTTGCCATTGGGCGTCAGCGGTAGTGCTTCCAGGATTACAAAAGCGGCAGGAACCATGTAACCCGGCAACTTTTGTTTCAGGAATTGGCGCAGTTCCAGCGGAGTGGGTGACGCATTCCCCCAAATTGTCAGGTAAGCAACGAGGCGCTGGTCCCCAGGGGCATCTTCACGCACGATAGCAACAGCCTGTTTCACGCTGGGGTGCTGATTCAACAAGGATTCAATTTCTCCCAGTTCAATCCGAAAGCCGCGCAGCTTAACCTGATGGTCGATTCGTCCCAAAAATTCCAAAGTTCCGTCGGGGCGATAACGGGCCAGGTCTCCAGTTTTGTAGAGACGGGCACCAGTTTGATTGCGGAAGGGGTCTTTGACGAACCGTTCTGCAGTCAATTCTGGACGGTTGAGATAGCCCTGTGCCAGTCCTTCTCCTCCAATATGTACTTCTCCTGGTATGCCGATGGGTGTGGGTCTGAGGGAAATTGTTTGCCGATCAGAAAACTCCTCCAGTACATAAATCTGGGTATTGGCGATGGGACCTGCCACGGGTACGGTTCCTTTCCCTGGCCTGACCTGGCAGGCGGCTGACCAGACGGTAGTTTCTGTGGGACCGTACATATTCCATAGCTCCCCTCCCTTTTCTAGCAGTTGATCGGCCAGGTCGCGGGGCATCGCTTCTCCACCACAGAGCATTTTGAGGCGGCGATCGCCCTGCCATCCGCCACCCAGAAGCATGCGCCAGGTTGCAGGAGTTGCCTGTAAGACGGTCACTCCGGCCTGGGTCAGGGTTTCTGCGAGGCGATCCGCATCACTGGCAACAGCGCGAGCCGCCAGCACAATCTGGGCTCCCACCATTAGCGGCAGGTACAGTTCCAGGACGGCAATATCGAAAGAAATGGTTGTTATGGCCAGAAGGACATCCTGCTCGGTCAGCCCTGGGGCAAAGCGCATGGAGTGGAGGAAATTAACAGCGGTGCGATGACAAATTTGAACCCCCTTGGGTTTGCCGGTAGAGCCCGAAGTGTAAATAGTGTAAGCCAGATTTTCTGGAGTTACTCCGCTGTCCAGGTTCTCGTTGCTGTGCTGGGCGATCGCAGGCCAATCGGCATCCAGGCAGATCACCTGGACATTCGGCTCAGCAAACTGATTGCGGAGCGCCTGCTGCGTGATCAGTAAAGGCAGCTGGGAGTCCTCAATCATCAGTGCCAACCGTTCCCTGGGATAGGCAGGGTCAAGCGGCACGTAGCTGCCCCCTGCTTTCAAAATGCTGAGTAGACCTACAACCATCTCCAGCGATCGCTCGACACAAATGCCAACCAGGGTGTCGGGACCGACGCCCTGCGATCGCAGATAATGGGCTAACTGATTTGCCCGCTGGTTCAGTTCCCGATAGGTAAGGGATTCCTGTTCAAAGACGATGGCGATTTTGTCTGGAGTCCGTTCCACTTGTGCCTCAATCAATTGATGAATACAGCGGTCCTGAGGATAGGCCAGAGCGGTATCGTTCCATTCCACCAGAAGCTGATAGCGTTCAGTCTCGGTCAGCAGGGGCAATGCGGAAATGGGTTGCTCTGGATCGCAGACAATGGCCCGCAACAGGGTCTGGAAGTGACCAATCATACGGGTAATGGTGGCCGCATCAAATAGGTCACCGTTGTATTCAAAATCCGCTACCAGCCCAGTTTCTGTCTCCTCTACCATGAGGGTCAGGTCATACTTGGAGGTGCCATGATCAACCCGCAGTGGCGTTACTGCCAGTCCAGGGAAGTCCAGGGAGTTGGCGGGAGTGTTCTGCAAAATTAGCAGAACCTGGAAGAGAGGACTGTAACTCAGGTTGCGTTCAGGTTGTACTGCCTCCACCACCTGCTCAAAGGGGACATCCTGGTTAGCATAGGCATCAAGGGCAACCTGCCGTACCCTTCCCAGTAACTCCAGGAGGCTTGGATTGCCCTTCAGATCCACCCGTAGGGCCAGCAAGTTGATAAAGAAGCCAATTAGAGACTCGATTTCACTCCGCTTGCGGTTGGCAACGGGGGAACCAATGACCAGATCCTGATGTCCACTGTAGCGAGAAAGCAGAACTGCAAATACGGCCAGCAAGGTCATGTACAGTGTGGAACCAGTGCGCTGGCTGAGCTGTTTGAGTTGGCGAGTGAGTTCTGCATCTAGAATGACGGTCTCCGTTCCGCCCCGGAAGGATTGTACGGCAGGACGGGGGCGATCGCTGGGCAACTCTAACAGCGAGGGGGCACCTGCTAACTGCTGCTTCCAGTAGGCTAATTGCTGAGGCACAAAGTCCTGCTGTAACCATTGCTGTTGCCAGTGAGCAAAGTCAGCATACTGAATCGGCAGCGGAGCCAGGGGTGAAGCGGCTCCTTGAGAGAAGGCTGTATAGAGCGTGGCGAGTTCCTTGCGGAATAGAGCCAGAGACCAACCATCGGAGGCAATGTGATGCATCGTCAACAACAGCACGTGATCGCCCTCTCCCAGTTGCAGCAGCTTGCCTCGCAGAAGTAAATCCGCTGCCAGATTAAAGGGTTTTTGAGCCTCTTCCCGTGCCAGTCGGTGAACTTCAGCCATTGGGTCTGCTTCTGGCAAAGTCTGTAAATCAACGACTGACAGACGGAATGGCTGTGGTGGTAGGATCTGCTGAATAGGCGACCCATCCACCATCGGAAATGTTGTCCGCAGGGTTTCGTGACGTCGCACAATCTCAGTCAGGCTTTGTTCCAGTGCTACTACGTTCAATGCTCCAACCAGCCTGAAGGCAAGGGGAATATTGTAGGCGACACTGCCCCCTTCCAACTGGCTTAAGAACCAGAGTTGCGCTTGAGAAAAAGAGGCGGGTAGATTCGTTTCTCGTTCCGTGGGTGTAATGGGTTCCCAGGTGGCAGAGGAGGCTGCACCGGCTTCATGTAGGGGAGCGAGATACTCGGCCAGGGCTGCGATCGTCGGTCGTTCAAAGAATTGGCTGATGGGAATTTCTAGCTTTAGAGCGGCCTGAAGTCGGTAAATCACCTGAGCCGCCAGCAAGGAGTGACCCCCCAGGGCAAAGAAATCATCCTCAACGCCTACCCGCTCTACTCCAAGCGTTTTTGCCCAAATGTCTGCCAGTAGTTGTTCCAGGGGTGTCCTCGGTGCCAGGTAGGAGGTGGGATTGGAATCTGGAGGTGCCAATTCAGGAGCAGGCAATGCTCGGCGATCAATCTTCTGGTTGGCGTTGACTGGCAGCGCATCTAGCACCATCAATTTGGCGGGCACCATGTAGTCGGGCAATTTTGCTTGCAGAAAGTGGCGGATGTTCTCAATTGTGGGGTTTTGTGCTTTATCCAGCACCAGGTAAGCCACTAAACCCTCTTCGCCATTCCACAGTTCACGGGCCACCACCACCGCTTCCCGTACCCCAGGAAATTGGCGCAGCGTCGCTTCAATTTCGCCCGGTTCGATCCGAATGCCACGTAACTGAATCTGGAAATCACTGCGACCTAAAATTTCAAGGTTGCCATCTGCATTGAAACGGCCCAAATCACCAGTGCGGTAGAATCGTTGCCCATCAATTACGACAAATTTCTCCTGAGTCAATTCATCCCGGTTCAGATAGCCTTTTGCAACCCCCGCTCCGCCAATGTAAATTTCTCCCACAACCCCAATGGGCACCAGGTTTTGATGGGGATCATACAGACGTACAGAAACATTGCTAAAGGGTTTGCCAACCCAGGTCTTAGTGACAACTTCATCCCTGCTGACTGGAAAGGTGCAGCCCATGCAACTGACTTCGCTACAGCCATAAATTACGTATATTTCTGCATTCCGAAACACACGTTTCATAGTTTCCAAAAGATCAGCGGAAACGATGTCTCCACCCGAAGAAACGTGTCTCAGATTGTCGAATTTTTGAATGTCTAAGCCATTGTCTTGAATGAAGACGAGTAGTTTTTTAAGCAGACTGGGTGAGGCATGAACGACGGTGACTTCCTCCAGGGTTTGGGTCATGCGTTTGAAATCTAAAATGTGATCTCTCTCCAGAATCACAAGTCGCCCACCTGCCACCAGCGGTGACAATAGTTCAAAAAAGGTAATGCTAAAGGTAAATCGGGCGATCGCAGGCATCACATCCTTCTGGTTAAAGCCGTATCGATCCTTTGCCACCTGGATGTAATTCACCAGATTTTGATGGCTTACCATGACCCCTTTAGGCTTACCTGTTGTCCCGGAGGTGTAAACGATATAGGCTGTCTGTTCAGGGGCAATTTCAATTTGAAGATTGTCAGTTGGCTGGTGCTGAATTGCTCCCCAATCCCGGTCAAAGCAAAATACCGATTCGGAAGTTACTGGGAGATTGGCTAGGAGATGGGACTGGGTGAGTAGAACCCTGGGCTGAGTGTCTTCCAGGATGACACTTAGCCGATCAACGGGATAGGTGGGGTCGAGTGGAACATAAACCCCGCCTGCTTTGAACACACCAAGCAGGACCACCAAAACATCCAGCGAGGGCTCTACACAAATAGCAACTCGCGTTTCAGCCCTCACCCCTGCACTGATTAAATAGTGGGCCAGTTGGTTGGCGCGTTGATTCAGTTCTGCATAAGTCAGGTGCTGGTCTTTGAAGGTGAGGGCGATCGCGTCCGGTTGCTGCACCGCATGGACTTCAATTTCTCGGTGAATCGGGTCTTGAGGAAGGGGGGCAGGAACACTGGCCCATTCCACCCGTAGTTGATGGGCTTCTGCCTGAGTCAGAAGAGGCAATTGGGCGATCTCGCAACGCTGATCATTGACCATGCCCTCTACCAATACTCGCAAATGGCCAGATAGACGCTCAATGGTGTCAGGTTTGAACAGGTTTCCGTTGTATTTCAGTAACCCTGAAATAGCTTGCTCCTGCTGAGGGATGAACAGGTGCAGGTCTGAACTTTCCTCCGCAGCTACCCATTTTTCCCAATTTTCAATCGGGGAAGTGCTGTCAATGAAAGTAAGGGCGACTGGTAGATCCGACTGAACGGTTGGCTTACTGTGTACCAGCAATCGTTCCTGCAATGCTCCTGACTGACCTTGAATTCCCTTCAAGGCAACTGAGGTATGACCAAGCAACTCTTGAACTTTTAATTGCCCCGATAGACGGGTGCAAATTTCCATAGGGGGGTTCTCAGCCCTATCCAGTTCATGAATTGTCAGCTTTAAGGAAATGATTTCTTGCTGAGTGTAGCGATAGAGTAAAACGTTGAATGCAGCTAATAGGAGCGATCGCCCATCAATACTATCACTCTGAAACAGGAAACTTGTTGGGCGATTGGATAGGGCAAATTTACACCACTTTGGTTGGTAGGGGGTGGTTGGTGTTTTAATTAAATCACTGGGTAACTTTAAGGACGATTGTTGTTGATGAACTGGTTGCCTCAGAATCACTTTTTTCTCATGAATTTGAAGGCCAGATTCTGGACTTGATTGAATCGGTACATTCGATTGAGTAATCGATTCAAAGTCCATATCTGAATCTCTATTTTGAGAAAATGATTTTTGATTTGTAACGACCATCCCAAAACTCCTTTCCATACAGCAAACTTTGCTGAGTTCGTCTTAAAGGCTTAAAGATACTCATGTAGAAAGACTTTGATGAGACACTGAACTGCTGCTAAAAGCACTCAAAATCTGATTTCAGATTGCGTGTATGTCACATTCAGCAGCTAATTCGTGTTGATTTTAGACTATCCAAACAACCTTGTCTAATCGCCTAATATCCTTGAATATTTATATAAAACTATTCTTTTTATTCAAAGAAGGACTAAAATTAATGATTTTCCCCACCTGAACTCCATTGCTCATCCTACTTGTTGAAATGAATCAGCATTGGATAGAGACCCTCATCAATAGCAACTCATAGAAGTAGCTCTCCTGAGAATTTTGTTATAAGCAATTTTTATAACAAAACAAAATCAATATCACAGGGATTTTGTTTTAGATGAAAGAGCGGCGAAAGCTACTCTTTCACCGACAAGTCGGGAGAGCCATAGAAGTTTGAAAGTCTTGGTGCCCTTTAGGATTTAGTGATGAACATCGTCTATTTCCTGGTCAACCTCAATATTTCAGAGGTTCTGTGGGGGATCTAGAGATTTTTTGTGCTAATCCCCTCACTGGTTCACCAAAATAACCAAACTCCTTTCTGCAGAAAGGCAGTTTCCAAATCCATATAAAGATTGCCGTACTGTTATACAAATTAAGGTGATGCTAGCCTTTCTTCTTGTTTCAAATGAGTGGCCATAATCTAGGCTGACACTATGATCCAAAAGTAACATTATGTCTTTGAAAAAGCCGTATTTCTTCAGAAAGTTCATCGTAAAAATATGAATCCATGATTATGTGAAGGAAAATTTAATCTTTCAAAAAATCGTTTCTTATAAACTCTAAGTAGGTAGACATAATTAGGGCTTGCTGAAAAAAGCAGCAAAGGTTTACTGTGCCTAGTTTTCAAGCGGGATCAAGTCTGCTAAAGTG
>JAIMBL010000176.1 GCA_023511615.1 Leptolyngbyaceae cyanobacterium HOT.MB2.61 | reverse complement strand
GTGAAAAAGTAGCGTAAGCTACTCTTTCATCTAAAACAAAATCCCTGGAATATTGATTTTGTTTTGGTGATAAGCGTCGCTTATCACCAAACTCTCAGGAGAGACAGTAATGCCTTGATAGAAGAGGTCTGTCATCAAGGAACAAAATGTTACTTCTGACAGTCAAAAAAATCGTTTCACCTGGGGCATTCTTGATTATAGATTTGCAACTTGTTCCTCTTCCACCTGGTTATGTTTAATCCACTTTCTACCCTTTCCCGCCGCTCCCGTCGCTGGATTTATCCTCTAATTTCCCTTGTGGTAGCGCTAGGCCTTTGGTTGGGACAGCCTGTGGTGGCCAGGGCAATTTCCTGGGGTGACTTAATTTTGCAAGGTATCCAGGTCATTCAACTGTCCAACATTTCAGACAAACAAGAAGTGCAAATTGGCCAGCAGATTGATGCCCAACTTCGTCGCCAGATTCGCCTCTACCGTGACCCCAGGGTTCAGCAGTATGTTGATGAAATTGGTCAACGGTTGGCAGCCCAAAGTAACCGTTCTACTATTCCCTATACATTTCGGGTTGTCGATGATTCCAGCATCAATGCATTTGCCACAATGGGTGGCTTCGTTTACGTAAACACCGGCTTGATGAAACTGGCGGATAATGAAGCCCAGCTTGCCAGTGTAATTGGACACGAAATTGGACACGTCGAAGGACGGCATGCCATAAACCAGATGAAGGAACTGGCGATCGCTCGTGGTGTGGCCTCCCTGGCTGGGGTCAACCGTAATACGCTGGTAAACCTTGGGGTTGAACTGGCACTGCGACGTCCCAATAGCCGTAACGACGAGTTTGAAGCCGACCAATTGGGGCTACGCACACTGACTCGCGCAGGCTATGCCCCATCTGCAATGGTTGCGTTTATGAGCAAACTGTTACGGAAATCCTCAACGCCTGCTTTTCTCAGCACCCATCCGGCAACGGGGGATCGGGTTACTCGTTTACAACAAGCCATTGACCCCAGCCGCGCCAACGTAGGGGATGGATTAGACAATGCCGCTTACCGGGCAAGGCTGCGATCGCTCTCGTGAGTTGTTATAGCGGTAGCCATTGTGGTTAGGACGGGATGTAGGGGTGGTACCCCTGGCTGGGGGCGAAGCCCCCACTCCCTCTCTAATTTTGGAGTAGATGGGTAGTAGGGGAGCGACTTTTTTGGGCAAGCCTGGAAAGGAGGTCAAGGGAATCAGGGTTTCAAGGTCACGCCCCTACCCTCTCACGCTTCCACCCCTTACTCTTTTTCTACAGACGCAGAGCCTGTCGATTGACAGCTACCTGACCCGGCTCAATGTGCGTAACGGCTTCATCCAGGGGCAGAATGCGAACACAGCGTTTCAGTACATTTGCCTGGTAGACCCGGCGATTTGTCACATCCAGCCCGGTCAGCCAGCCACTCTTGGGATGATAGGCACCTGTGTCAATATCTAACCAACCGCGCCCCTGGGCTAGCTCACCAGGGGCAACTTTGGGCAGGGTAAAGGTAATGGTATGCCCTGTAATGATAAGCTTGTCGGAAAAGTAGGGGTTGGACATGCTGTGAAACTCGTCCCGGATCCAGCAAAACTCCTGGGCAGTTTGGGCCTCCAATGGCAACTGGGGGTGAACACCTGCGTGAACTAGCCAGATATCACCTAAATCTAAATAAACAGGTAGCGTTTTGAACCATTCCACGTGATCCAGCAGGGTGGCGGCGTCTGCGTAGCTGGCAACGGTTGCCCTTCCACCACTGTAGAGCCAGGCTTGCAGGGCTGGAGTAAAGGCCCTTCCCCCCGGAAACGCATCCAGCATCAGCTGTTCGTGGTTACCCAGAAGACACTGGTAACGGTTCTGCTGAACGAAGTTGACGACCTGGGCACTATCGGGACCCCGATCAATCAGATCTCCCAGAAAATAAACCTGGTCATTGACACCCGGTGCGATCGCCTCCAGTAGGGTCATGAGTCCTTCATAATGACCATGAACATCGCCAATGATGACGCGACGATGGAGAACCTCAGTCATGCGATCGCCTTTGGTAAATCTTGAACAATTCGTAAGCCCACGGATCGATCCTAATAAATTCAATGGGCTAATGAATTTATTAGACCACATCAAAGAGTCGTGAGTTGAATTACCAAGCTCATTATGCCCCGATTTCCCGAGGCACTCCCATCCTGCGTATTAAACATCACACTTTGCCCCTGGAAATTTACTAAGTCTTAACTGATCGGACTTTTGGGCATTAATCTCCAGTCAAAAATTACAGGATAGGGATGAGTTTTTCGTCACCCCATTGCCCCAAAACCAGCGGCTGACTTCTGCCGCTCTGGCAGTTCCCCTATTATTGACCCAGTGCTTTGAGCATTCGCTGTAGATCGGCAAAGAAGCCACCACGCTTTGCCCCTTCCCGTGAACCTGTTGCCTGAATCAAAATCTGATCTAGTTTTTCGGCATCGGGTTTCAGGTGCTCTTCTCCCACCAGAGTATAGTTACCATCTGCCGCTTCCAGCCAGACCTGCCAGGGAGAGGGGTAACACCGCAGCAACACCGCCTGTTCCAGAGGCCGCAGGTAATAGCAGGGTTCAAAGGTATTCAAAAACCGTTCTCGGATTTTCCGGGCAGCGAAACCAATCCCAACGGTGCCCACATCTTCCAATCGAGGGTTGAACAAAATGGCCGGGCGTTCGCCAGCTGCATTACAGACCTGCTCAACGGGTGAAATTTCAACTGCGGAAGGAGCGACAAACAAAAAGACTTTGTCCTCTGGCGCAACCAGTTCTTCCACGGGTGTCGTTTGCCGGGCCCCGGCTACGTCTAAACTTCCAATCTGGCAGGAAACTTCTATCCAATCCCGCCGGGCCAGGGCAGCCGCGCCTGCATCTGAGAAAAACACCTTCAGGTCAGCCCCCAAATCAGAGAATACTGGCAAGTACTGGAATGCCGCTGGCATAGGTTTCAGTTCCGGCAGCAGCAACTCTACTTGCAGACGGGTATAGCCTGCTGCGATCGCCGCCTGGGTTGCACGCTGGGCCTGGGCGATCGCTTCTTCCAGTGTTTTAGGGAGTTCAGCCATTGGAAACGATGGGGAAATTCACTAGAGGGTCAACGACTGTGGATCAGTCTCAATCAGCCTGGCCAGATCTTTCAAGAATGCCGCTGCATGGGCACCATAGATAACCCGGTGATCACAGGTGATATTGACCTGCATCCGTCGCCGAATGCCCATCATACCGTCTTCCGTAGCAACGACTGTCGGCAGGGATGCGCCTACAGCCAGGATCGAACCCGTTCCGGGAGGCAGAATGGCATCAAAGCGATCGACCCCAAACATTCCCAGATTGGAGAGGGTAAACGTGCCCGAACTGTACTCTTCTGGCTGAAGCTGTTTTGCCCGTGCCCGCTCTACCAGGTCTTTCCAGGTGCGCGAAAGGGAGTAAATGTCGGTCTTGTCTGCATTCTGGAGTACAGGCGTGATCAGCCCGCCATCTTCCATCGCAACTGCCAGGGCAATGTTGATCGAACTGGGGTAGGAAATGCTCTGATCCACATAGCAGGCATTGAGTAGGGGATGTTGTTGCAGGGTCACCGCGACGGCCTTTGCCAATAGCACCGTCATCGTGACCCCTTTAGACTTAATCTGTTTATAAAGGTTGTCCAGGTTGTCGGTTGTAATGGTGTAGCCAACATGGTAAGTGGGCACCTCCAGGCTGGCCACCATATTTCGTACCACCGCATTTTGCAGGGTCGTCAGTGGCACCTTTTGCCCTGGAACGGCTGGAGCAGGGGCAGCAACTGCGGGAGTGGTGCGGGCAGCAGTAGGAGTGGGAGCGGGTGGGGGAGCCGTCGTAGGAGCTACCGGGGCTTTGGCAACCGCTTTGCCTGCGGCGGCTTCTACGTCTTCTGCGACAATTCGTCCGTGGGGACCGCTTCCCCGCAGAGAGCTGAGGTCAACCTTGAGTTCTTTGGCAAGCTTACGGGCACGGGGAGACGCCACAATTCGACCGTTTCCAGCAGCGCTGTTATTTGGGGCAGGTGCTGCCGAGGTGTTGACGGCAGCCGCAACAGGGGCAGGGGTAGCCGCTGGGGCACTATCGGTGGTTGCAGAAGCAGCGACTCCTTTAGATTCTGCTTGCTTTTGTGCGGCTTCAATTTCGGCTTCTGTCTCTGCGATGAGGGCGATCGCTTCCCCCACCGGGGCGGTTTCACCCGCAGGCACTAAAATGACTCCCAGATAGCCTTCATAAAATGACTCCACATCCATATCGGCTTTGTCAGACTCAACCACCACAATGGTTTCGCCCCTCTCCACCCTGTCTCCGGGGGATTTTACCCAGGACACAATCTTTCCCTCGGTCATGGTGGAACTTAGCGCTGGCATGAAGACTTCGTTGATCATGGAGGCAATCTCAGGTCAAAAAATTACGATCAGGATTTGTTATTCCATTTAATTGCACTGAATGGAAGCTCATCAAATTCTATCGGATTACAGCAGAAAAACCTTTACCCACTTGCAAAATTAGCCTCCCTAATGTCTCTCCCTGAACGCTTATCGCTCTACGCCGGTGCGTTAGGACATTGGAATTAGAGAGAGAGTGGGGGCTTTGCCCCCAGCCAGGGGTGGAACCCCTGCACCCCGTCCTAACCACAATGACTACCGCTATACCATGGGACAACAAGTGGGTGACCTCTCCCCAACCCTTTCTCTGACGCGGAAAAGGGCTGTCAGTTGACTCTCCTTCTTTCCTCTCTGGGAGAGAGGCTTCAAGCGCGGTTTCCAACTCCGACTCCCCTTCTCCCAAAAGGAGAGAAGGGGTTGGGGGATGAGGGAAAAAGATTTGTCAGTCAATCAGCCCTCCAGGTCACAGTTGAGTAAGCCAGACACCTGACTCTCCACAAAACATTGGGGCGTAAAGCTGCCATGCAATCCGTAGGGAACATGGTGTTTCAGGTACAGGCGAGCAATCGGTCCCTGATTCAAATTAGAGGCATCCAGAATGGCAAGATAGGAGCGATCGCAACTTGCATCAAATACCAGGGTCAGTAACCAGCCCTCATCTTCAGCTCCACTGGAGCGAGGCACGAAAACGGGTTCGCCCACATACCCCCTGGGAGCCGCACTCCAGAGTTGGCGATCGTCCGACTTCAGATCAACCTTTAGGATGGCCTGGTTGGGAGCATTTCCCTGGGGCGCATGAGCCGCTGCCAGGTAGGCATAGCGGTAGGGTTGCCCAACCTTGCTGGGGTGAACAGAAGGAAACTCACAGCAGCGGCTTTCAACAAGCTGACGCTGGATTTCTCCCGTTTCTAAATTCAGTTGAAACCGCCAGAGTTGACCTGGTGAAAGTGCTTCAAAGTCGGTTTGTCGGTAGTCTGCATCCGGTTCTACTGAGGGCAGGGATGCGTAGCAAATAGAGTCAACGGTTAATTGATTTCCCTGTTCAAACGCATTTACATGATGAAAAACAAACCCTGACGCGACCTCAAAAATTTTAGCTGGCTCTCCCAGTTGCCTTCCTTCAATTCCCGCCTGCCGCGGAATGAGAACAATCCTGGTGGGCTGATCGGGTTGAAACGTGATGCATTGTCCGGCGGAGCAAAAACCCAGCGCGTAGGGTAGCGGGTTAAAACTAACTGGATTCTGTAAAAAAATGCAGTAGTGAGGAGTAATCGCAAAGTCGTGAATGAAGGCAAAACCTGGAACGACCTGAGAATACTGGCGAACCAGCTTACCCATTGAATTAAACTCGTAAATGGTGAACCTGGATGAGAGTCCTGGTTTGATGGAGAAATTGACCAGACAGGGTTGGCCCCCATTGCGATCGCACCCCGGATCGATCCGGGGATGAGCTGCAAACCCATCTCCAGGTTTTAACAAACCGTCCAGATCGTCCGGTCCCAGAGTGTCTAGAGTGGAAGGGTCAAGGCGGTAGGGTTCCGCCGCTTCCCACAGTGCCAGCAACTTCCCACCCCAGTAGATGACATGGGTATTGGCAATATTCTTTAAACGGAAGTCAAAGGCATTGGCCAGCCAGCCACCAGGCTTTTGGGTGCCAAATACCCCCCGGTAGAGAATGCGTCCCGCTTTTTGCTCCTGACAATACCCCTCTGTGCGAACAAAGCGATTGCGGAAGTGCGCCCGTCCATTTTTGAATGAAATAGCACAGATCATGCCATCCCCATCAAAGGGGTGGTGCAGCCGTTCCCCGTTAATATCCAGCAGACCTGGACCATTGCGAAACAGCGTCCCACAAAGATCGGACGGGACCTTACCATCCACATCCTCAATCCAGTAGTCGAACTCCTCTTTCAAGGAGTTGTAACCCCGCTGCCAATCCTCACGGCTGTAGGAGTGCGTTGCATAAGTTGCTGTCTGTTTACCAGTCAGAATTTGCATTGCTGTTTGAAGTTATAGATTTTAAGAAAATGGCATTCCTCAGTCATCTGACAAAATCAAAGCCTCTTCCGCTTCACAGGTTGAGGTATTGACTAGCTCAGTTACGAGGTTGGGCATGAAGGGTTGTTCAAGGTGCTTGGAGGCAGAGGGGTCAAGATCCAGAGCAACAGGCACGGATTGAAGAGTTGGAGTGGTTTTAGAGCCTTCCCCATCGCTTGCAGGCAGCCAACCCAGCAGAGGCAGGGGCAACAAGGTACTGAGATTGGTAATGATCACCAGTGATGCCAGATTTGTGAAATTGTTTTCTGTAATGCCCATCGAGTGCATCAACAGTGCTCCCGATTCATAGGAGAGCAGGCCAGCCAGATTGACGACTGACATTAACAGAGCAAACAACGTCGCCTCAACTCCCGGAGGGCAGAGCCGTGCAGCCAGTACCAGAACCGGCATAAAGGCAATTTGGCCCATGACGGTCAAGACCAGGCTGTCCCCAATGCTGAACCAACGATCGCTAATTCCCAGTGCCCGGTTCGCATGGGTTACCAGCAGCAGCGTTGACAGCCCCAAAATCGCAGAGATCACTGTAGACCAGCCAAAAATCACTCGATACGGCAGGGTTCTCAAAAACCGCTGGAACACCCAGACCCCGATTAGGGAGGCCAGACTCGTTACCAGCCGCACCCGCCCCAAAAACTCTGGGTCGAAACCCAACTCATTGGTGGTGAAGAAAAAGAAGGCAGATTCGGCGGTGGGAGTTGCCTGCCAGAGAAACAAAAAAGCCGTAGGCATCCAGATGGATTTTTGACTGACGGCTTCCCGCAATTGCCCCAGCTGATGCCAGATAACAGCCCAATTCGCCTTCTCCGTGACTCGAGATTCGCTGATCAGCCACGCCACAAGAGACACAATCAGTGGAAAGGTAGCTGTAATGCCAAAGATAGTGCGGGTACTGAAATGCTGTAAGAGAGAACCGCTGAAGTAGGCAGTTAGCAGCCCTCCCAAGGCTGTAGACCCCCAACAAAGGGACTGGAGTGAGCCGGCATTCCCCAGCGACTCTTGCCGTGCCCGTTCAACTACGATGGAATCGACAATTACATCGCTAAAGGCAATGGAAAGAGAACTGAGGGCGATCGCTGCCATGGCTGCCCAGGCAGAGTGAACTACCGTTGCCAGAGCCACCCAGGCAAGCGCACCCAGCAATCCAGAAAGAATCAGGTAGGGACGCCGCCGATAGCCCAAAATCGGCATCCCATCTGAGATAAAGCCAAACAAGGGTTTGACCATCCAGGGCAGAGCTGCAAACCCCACAAGAGCGGAAACCTCAGCAGGGCTGAGCCCCAGATCATCTTTGAGAAAAAAGCTGATGGCCAGTCGGGCTAAACCTAAAATTCCCTGCACAAAGTAGACCAGCAGGATGGCAATCAACTCGGCAGAGGGTTCGTGCCCCAAGAAAACCTTTTTGGAGAGGGAGTCTTTGATTTTAGCTAGACCTGTGGTCGATACAATCATTGATATTTGTTAATAAACATTTATCAATCGTCCCTATCATAACGAAACCCTCTGTAAAAGTCTCGTTTGTGCAAAGGAGTATGGCCAGCATCAGGGGGAAGAGGGAGGAGGGGAGGAGTATTGAAGGTAACGGGCGACGGGGGGAAAGAGTTTTGAGTTTGAGGGGAAAGGTGGGGAGTGAGGAAGTGAGAGAGGGAGAGAGTGGGAGGGGTTTGTCAATTTTTCTGACAATCCCAGGGGGTTGAGGGAATCAGGGTTTCAAGGAGTCACAACCCCGTTTCTAGAACACCCTCCCACCATCTATCCACCCATCTATCCCTCACCCGTTTTAACAACTAACAACCAACAACTCACAACCGATCACACCTCCCCCTCTAACCTCCAATGGAGAAAAACCGAACGAAACTGGACGGTTATTGCACCCTGAGAAATCCTGAGAAGTTTTAACACTTCGTTACAATTAAGGCATCAGCCAGGGTAAATCTCTGGGATTAGATTTAGAGGTAGCTGTATGAACGGCAACATTCGCGTTGGGAGTTTATTTGGAATTCCCTTTTACATCAACCCCTCCTGGTTTCTGGTGCTTGTTCTGGTGACTTGGAGCTACAGTGGTGGCTTAGCAGCTCAGTTTCCGGGCTTGCCCGTAGGGGGACCCTTACTGCTGGGGCTATTCACTGCTCTGTTACTGTTTGCCTCCGTACTGGCACACGAACTGGGTCATAGCTTTGTGGCTCTGCGTCAGGGAGTGGGGGTCAACTCCATTACGCTGTTTCTATTTGGTGGGCTTGCCAGCCTGGAGAAAGAATCCGAAACGCCTGCTGAGGCATTTTGGGTTGCGATCGCCGGTCCCCTGGTCAGCCTGTTTCTGGCTGGGCTGATTGGTATTGTTGGCTATACCACAGCCGCTACAGGACCGCTGGCCGCCATTCTCGGTCTGCTGGCTTCTGTCAACCTAGCGCTGGCACTGTTCAACCTGATTCCGGGTCTGCCGCTGGATGGTGGCAATATTCTTAAAGCGATCGTCTGGAAGATTACGGGCAATCCCTACAAAGGCATGAAGTTTGCCAGCCGGATGGGCCAGGTTGTTGGTTGGGTTGCGATCGCCACAGGCATCCTCCCGCTATTTTTAGCAGGTAGTTTCGGAGGTTTCTGGAATCTTTTGATCGGCTGGTTCCTGCTGCAAAATGCGGGCCAGGCAGCTCAATACGCTTCTGTGAAAGAGCAGCTTGATGGGTTAACTGCTGCTGATGCCGTGACCCCCAACAGCCCAATTGTCTCTGCCCGGCTTTCCCTGCGAGAATTTGCCGACCAGCTCATCCTTAACCCAGGTCAATGGCGTAAGTTCCTGGTAGTCAATGCCGATGGTCAACTGGTGGGTGAAGTGGCCGTAGATAGTTTAGGGATGGTACCAGGCGATCGCTGGTCAGAAACCCTGGTGGGAGAGCTGGCAAAACCTGTCGATGCTTTCAGAACTGTTCCCTCAAATCAGCCGCTGATGGATGTGATTAAGCTTCTGGAAGAAAAGCAGTTACCCGCCCTGACCGTCATCCGCGATAACGGAATCTTGGTTGGACTGGTGGAGAAACCATCAATCATCAACCTCCTCCAACATCGGGCCCAGGCAACCCCTGCCTGACCCTTCCTGTTTCCCCTTGTTCCCAGGCTCCGCCTGGGAATGCCCATTTAGGGACTTCGCCTCCCTATGAACCCAACTACCACCATCCTCGTACTTAATTAACTCCAATGAATCAGGCAACCCGCTGACCTGCCATGAATTGTGAAAAACCTGGGTTAACTCATGAAATGATTGAATAAAGTAAATGCCCCGCTGCTAAGTAGCTGGGTGCAATTGAATTAAAGATGGTTTTTTGGGTGGGAAGTGGGTGAAATCTCCTGCCTGGAGGAACGTCCCTACTTCCTTTTCCTCCAATTAATTATGTCTACCCATAATCTATGGCGATCGCTTAAATCCAGACCAGGCGGGCACGCCTGCCTTACGTAAGGGAGTTGCCTAAAGGCACTAAAATTAGGTGAAAGCTTCTAATAAAGCGACATGGTTTACGCAAAGCCGAATTTTCAATTGGATGATCCGCCTCAGCGGCGTTGGAGCGTGGATGAATACCACCGTATGATTGCAGCGGGTATTCTGGCTCCGGGGGATCGCGTTGAACTTTTAGAGGGACAAATCATCGAAATGGTACCCCAGGAACCCCCTCAGGCAGCAGCAACATCCAGCTTTGGGAATGATTTTGTCCTGTTGTTTGCAGGCAAAGCCTGGGTACGGCAACAATTGCCAATTACGATTGCACCTAATTCAGAACCTGAACCTGACATTGCAGTGGTGCGAATTGATCCAAATCGTTACCGCGATCGTCATCCCTACCCAGAAGATGTTTACCTGTTGATTGAAATATCAAATTCCACACTGAATTACGACCGCGAACGCAAAGCAAAAATCTATGCCAGAGCAAACGTTCCAGAATATTGGATTGTAGATATTAATCAAAAGCAAATATTAGTCTTCCGCAATCCCCAGGGAGAAAGGTACCAGATTGAACAAACATTAAGTTGGACCAACAAAATTGTACCGTTGGCTTTTCCAGAGATTGAAATTGAACTTTCAAAGCTATTGCCTTGAGAAGCCAGGCACCAGGATACAGGAAAAACGACTGTCGCCTGTCGCCTCCAATACTCCTCCCCCCATCACCCACTCCCAATCCCCCACTTCTACCCCACTCCTCCCTCACTGCGTACCCACCTGAATCTGGAAATGGCCGCAACAGATGAAATGGTCGCGATCGCCCTCGACATCAAACCTGACTATGTTACCCTCGTTCCCGAACGGCGGGAAGAAGTCACCACCGAAGTCGGACACACCATCATCAGCCGCGCGGTTCTTGTTGGGTTAGAGCGTGCCGTCCGCGAAATGAAACAGGCCATCCGG
>JAIMBL010000175.1 GCA_023511615.1 Leptolyngbyaceae cyanobacterium HOT.MB2.61 | reverse complement strand
GTTTTGTTGGGGAGGCAGGGGTTTCACCCCCTCCACCCCCAAAACCATCTTTAATTTAATTGCACCCAGCTACTCAGTTCTCGACTGGCGGGCAATAGCGTTTGTAAAGGGATTGAATTTCTCGCTGTATTTGATCGCGTACCACTTGCGGCGAGACAACTTCGCAATCCTGCCCATATCGTAAGACCTCTCGAATGAACCAGAATGTACTTGAAATTTGTCGCACAACTCGTCGCACTTGAGGAGAATCAGCCAACCATTCATTAATTTCATCTTTCGTTGTCTTACTGCGATAGGCAAAAGCCAACCCTCCAAATAAGCGCATTTCAACATCAATGCTTGCTAATCCGGGGTGCCACTGGCCTTTGATAGGAGTCACAGCAGCATCAGTAATCCGATCAATTCGGAGACACCAGTTATGAACTAATTCTGCAATGTCCTGGTTTCCCTCAGTTTCTTCACACCAGCAATCAAGATATTGTCGATCTTCGTGGACTGTGATTTCAGCATATCGGATTGTAAAATTCCAGATTCGCTCTGCCGCATCTTGATAAGACAACTGAAACGGTTGGTGACGATGAATATATCGCTCGACTTCAATCCGCCAGGGTAAGGCAGGACTCGCAATAAATTGCTCTAGCTCATTTCTCAGCGGAATTGTAATTTCGCTGCGCTCCAGCAGTAATTGAGCGATCGCGACTGCCATTTGCACCTCGCCGACATCAATCAATGCAGTTCTGGCTCGATTGAGGGCGTTAATTCGCTCTTTCGTCCAGTCATGATTGGGCGCAATGAGGAGCTGACGACGGGCGATCGCTTCGATCAGCTTCGAGATGTTGGGGCGATCGCCCCAAGTCAGGCCAAATTCGAGGGCTAGGCCCTCTAACTGTTTCTTGTCTGTCTCGGATACCGATAGTGTAATTGATTGTCCTCGACGCCCCATTGTACGTACACTTTGAACTTGACGATCTCTAGTATGGGTGACAGGATGAATATATTGCAAGCAGTCACGTACACATTTCGATGACGGACTACCAAATTACACTCAAGCCAGTTTATTCTTGCCCTGCTGAGAGGGTTCCAGAAGGGATTGAGGTGCCTGAGGGTTGGACACTATTCTGGCATCAGGTAGAAACACTTAAAGCACTTCGCAATCCAACTATTGATGTCGTGTTTAACACAGCAATGACTGGAGATGGCAAAAGTCTGGCGGCTTATTTGGAGGTGCTGCAGGGAGAATGCTCAGCCATTGGATTGTACCCAACCAATGAATTAGCACGAGATCAGGAAACTCAAACCAAGGATTACATCGCTAAATTTAAGCCCTTTAACGATCCAAGGGTGACTCGACTAAGCAGTGCAGAATTGGAGATTTATGCAGAAAATGAAGGGCTCAGGAAAGGATCTGCGATCGCCACCCGTACCAGCCAATCAGAAGTACTGTTGACCAATCCTGACATTTTTCATTATCTGCATCGAGGCGCGTACTTGCTTCCAGAAGACAGCCCGGACAAATTATGGGGACGAGTTGATAAAGATTTTGATCTATTTATTTTTGATGAATTTCACGTTTTCGCCGCTCCCCAAATTGCCAGCGTCATTAACACGATGCTGTTAATTCACTGCACAAATCGACGAAAAAAGTTTCTATTCCTGTCTGCAACCCCAGATGAACAATTGATTCAACGTTTAAGAAAGGCTGGCTTTCGTTGCAAAGTGATTAATCCAATCGAACAAGAGAAGTATCAGTTTCCAGACACCTTAGAGCAACAAAAGTGGCTTGAGTCAGCAAATTGGCGACAGGTTGCTCGTTCAATTCAACTCAATTTCATTCCTCTAGATTCTTCAGTAAAAGCATCAGAAGTTTGGCTCAAAGACAACACTCATCTAATTCTGTCTTACTTTCAGCAACATCCAGGGAGTAAGGGAGCAATCATCCTCAACTCGATCGCAGCTGTCAAACGACTCACTCCATATTTTCAAGAACTTTTGTATCCCTTAGGATTATCTGTTGGCGAAAACACCGGCCTATCGGGTCGAGCCATACGCGAACAGTCGCTTACAACCGATCTGGTCTTGGGAACCAGCACGATCGATGTCGGTGTTGATTTCAAAATCAATTTCCTCATTTTTGAATCTTCTGATGCTGGAAATTTTATTCAGCGATTAGGACGATTAGGGCGACATGATAGTTACGAACGAGATGGAATTCAAATTCAATTTGATGAATTTACTGCCTATGCACTTGTTCCCAACTTTTTTGCAGAACGATTGTTTGAAGCAGAATCTCATCCTCTAGAACCCAGCGAAACCTACGATCGCCCCTACCTCAATGATACGGTTTGGGACAATTATCAAACGATTAATAACTTCCAGGAATACTACTCTCGTTGGGGTGCAGTGCAGTCTTTTCGATTGTTCTATGATTTGGGCGATCGCACCATCCAGCAACAGTATGCTGAAAGCCGGCTTAAGTTTCAGCAAACTTGTGAAGCTGTTTTCAATACGAGTTTCAAGTCAGTTGCGAGTCGAGTAAGTGGATGGGCGAAAGAATGGCAACAATTATCGGGGAAGAAGGGCAACCCCATTGCCGACGATGCTTGCAGTTTTCGGGGTTCCAGCCCCCTACAGTGTGGTCTGTATGATTTAACAGAACCCAATGAAGTCGATCGCTTCAAAGCCTACGATTTGCCAGGAATCTTGAGCAACCTGGAGATTGAGTTTTGGACGGAAGCCGCCTTTCTAAGATCACTTCAGGAAACGACTACTCGAACAAAACAACCCATTCCCAGAGGGCGCTTTGCTCACTGCCTCGCCTTCATGAAGTTGATCCGTTATCGGGAGGAGCGATCGAACTGGAAGTTTGCCTATTCTGGTGATCTAGGAGAAAAAGCAAACGCCTATAGGGTGCAAGTACTCACCGGGGTTGAAATCTGGCAACCTGATAATCGCTGGGCAGGTGAAATCAACAAACGGTTAAGAAAGGAGGGCTTGGTTTGTTACATCGTCCGTCACCCGGTTCATGAAGTTCGGTTACGACTGCGGCTGCCCCTGCACTTTCAAATCTATCCCATCAGCGACAACTACAGTTTCCATGATGCTGTAGCACCGTATGCGATCGCCTTTGGGCAGAGTGCCCTGTTACTGGACACCCTCGCCTATCTGCTGAAAACAAAGGGAGGCGATCCAATGATCTTCTGATGTTTCAGTCCCGTAGCTGGGATTCATGAAGTGACGGAGATGAAACGCTTACGCCAGTAAGTCCAGACATATTGTTTCAGTCCCGTAGTCAGGATTTGCACTTAATGCCTGGTGATCGCACTAAGTCTCCGTCGCTACTCCGAGTCTATCAGCTTTAGGTCAGGTTCTGACCTGTTTAACAGTTAAATGAGTCTGAACTTAAGACTTTCAAAATTCTCTTGCGATCGGCTATCGATTAGGCTAGCTTTGGAACACCAGAGCAAAAAGTAGTTGATTTGAACTACTTTCTTCTGGGAAAAATCACTATCTATGAGAACAATATGACAAGACACAAGAAGAACAAGATTGAGTTGTTACTTGAAGTTCTTGCAGATGGCGAGTGGCATTGGAGAGAAGAGCTTGCCGCTAAAGTCGGCTGGCGATTTGGAGATCCATTTATGCGAGCCAAGCGCAAGGGACATCCAATTGACACCGATCGAGTCGGACCACAGTATAGATATCGGTTATGTAAATAATTGATTATGCAAATAATTGAATTGATGCTGTCACATAGGATTCTTTGCTGACTTAACAGAGAATCCTACACCAGAGAGGGAAGCCAATAAACAGCTTTCGGCGTTAAGTGCAAACAGCAGAAGTCCATTTAAATGGACTAAAACGATTATTCAGTTCTCTTCAGAGGACTGAATAATAGCGGTAAGAAACGAAGTAATAAGGCTTTCAGTACTTTTGCCAGTCAAGCCGAGTGTCTACACCAGCAGTGATAAAAGCATCGCTCTGGTATCGAAGAATTTCTAAACCCCCTTACAAAGAGTTAGAGAAGATGGTGGACAAACCCAGTTTTCCAAATGAACCTGAACAGCAGTTACCATTACCCCTGGTGGGCAAACCAGATCTAGATAATGCGATTTTTGATGATGGTGGAGATTGGTTATCAGAGGATTTTGGCTTCGATCAAGAAGAGGTCGATCGCACCATTGAACCCACCCAGCGAGAATTACTCACTCTCAAGCTATTACGAGAAGCAATTCAGGCACAAAATCCTGATGATGGAGTAATGCGAGACTTTGCTGAATTTGTGCTGCCTAATTTGTTAGAGGTAGCGATCGGGGTCACGGCAAAGGGTGGCAGGTACTTTGATGAGATTGACCAGCAGCGAGCAGCAGAAGGAAAGGAAAAAGTCCGACGAGACAATGCTGCTGACCAATCACTCAACACTCATTTACTGAATGGGTTATTTCCAGCCAATTTGATTGAGCAACGGTTAGAGAAATTAGATACAACCATCAAGCGAGTTGTGCGGGAACGGGAGCGTAGGCTAGTGATCGCTGGATTCGTTCTGCATGATATTGAGAAATTTCCTGATTCCCCAGATGATTGCCGCAAACTTCCCCTAGAACAACAACGACCGCTTTTCGACCAGAAGATTCGACAGTTAGGGATCGATCGCTTCATCGATTCCAATGATCCCGAAGCGTATAAAGAATACCTCGATGACCTGATGTGTATTGCCTTTAATGCCCAGCGCCGTTGGGATACCAATTGGAATTTTTCGGAATATGGATTAAATCCGACCCTTCAAGATCGGGCACTGCGTAGTTTGTCAGATCTAACCTGTTTAGCGGATTCCTTAGCGTCGATCGTCAAACACCCTCACGATGCAGAACATCCCAGACTGAAGGAACTCATTCATAATCTGAGTGATGGGCAACTTCGGTTCACTTACCATTGTATTTCAGAGAATCGAGGCGTACTTACGAATGTTGTGAATAATGCCGTGATGGAAGCATACACCAGTTTAAACACGGACGATCGCACTCACTATGAACCCTTGCTTTACTTGCCTACCGGAGTTATCTACTTAGCCCACAAAGATGCACCTCCGATTGATCCTGAACATTTACCAGACCGCGTCGTTGCTAAGATGGAACGGCTTTGTTTTGAGCAATTACGTCTACGTCAAACGGGGTTTAGGCGTGATGGCAAAGGTATGAAATATGCCGATTATTACACCCTGTTCTGTGATGATCGCGGCTTAATGCAGATTGCCCTCGATGCAACGTTGAGAATCCTGACACCCAATAAAAGTTCAGTTGCACCAAGCCGCAGTGAGAAATTAGCAGAATTTCAGCAGTTGGGAGTTTTATCAGCTGATTATGATTTTCGGCTTAAAGATGACATCCGGGTAGATCAATTTGCAGAGTTTGGAGATGTGATTAGTCGCAAAATTTGGGGCGATCGCGTCGAACAGATTGAACAGGTCAGGAAAGAGCGATCGCAGGAGCGAAAAAAGAACAAGTCGCTTGCTGAACTTCCACCTGTGGAGTTAACTGCGAAAGATCTGGTTCATAAAGTAGCTGAGTTCTTAGGCTTAGCCGAGTATTCTCCTCAAATTCGTGAAATTCAACACATTAATGAAACACTTAAAGAGATGGAGCTGAAAGGGAATACAGGCGGTGTTCCCTATGAGTGGTATTTTCTTGCAACTAAATTGATTGAAGGATCGGGGATTGAGAATATTCGCGAGATCGGTGAGAAAATTATCGCCTACTTAGCTGGGCTGATTGAACCGATCGTCGCTCAATACCAATTACCCGATGGATGGGATGACCTGCGGGAATGGGTCAAGCGAGTGGTGATGCTTCCGGGTAATTCTGATAGTCAGAGCATCACCAAGCAGGTTGATATATTTTTGAAGGAATTAGCCAGCTATAATTCAGCGAAAAAAATTGGACGGGGTAAGCTGGCGATCTGCTCAATTTCCCATTCCGCTTACTCAGTGAAAGAACAGATGGAACCAGAGGTTTTATTTACCCCACAGGTCTACACTAATAAACAAATGTTAGGTGGTTCAAATGCTAAACGAAATATTTCCAGTATCGCTGCATTAGAAATAATGTTGAGGCAAATTTTAATGAATCAAACGCAGGCTACTGGTAAACGATTTGAAGATAGCAAATATCGCTATCTCTATTTCTATCCAACCTACTACTTCACACCAGAAACCAACAAATTTCTCCAAAAAGCCTATGGTGGAATTGCTCAAACTCGATTTGATACCACGATTCGTAATCACTTTATTCCTAAAGATCTGGAGGCAAACTTTGATCGCTCTCGCTATCAAACGGTCGATGCTTTCTTAATTGATGAAGAGCTGGAGCGCAGGAAAGCCCTACCAGAAGATGATCCGCAATACAAGCGAGACAGAACCTTCAAACTCTCGTATCCAGACGACCAGCCATTGACTTTTTACTTCATGGCACTTCCACCTGGCAGGGATCCAACCGATACCGAATCCTGGGTTATGCCAGCCTGGTTAGCGTTTGCCTTTCCTATGATTCTAGATGTCAAGACAGTGGTTTCTGAATCGCCAATTCCACCTTTTAACGATGGTGCAGAATTTGAGGAAAGCGTATTTCTCGACAGTGCGCCCCAGACGTTCCGCGTGTTAACCGGACAAGACCGCTTCCGTCTAGATTCCATTCTGGAAGGCTGGAAGACCGTTGATGGAAATCAACGTCCCGCACCGCTAAATGTCCTCACGGCTGCTTATGCCATCCATTTAGATGTTAATGCTAAACAAGGCAAAGGTGGCTATGATGCGAATTGGGGCAAACTAACCGAATTGGCAAAGGATTTTGAAACAAGCCCGCTTTATGTATTCAACTATCTCAATCGTTGGGTACGCAATCAATCAGGCGAAACGGCTCGAATCGAGAAAATTCGGCTCTATGCCTATCATTTCTATCCCTGTTTTGATCCTTATGTTGAATTTGATGCAATATCGGAGACACTAATTGTGAAAGATCAAGCAAAATCACCCATCAATCACCCAGAGAAACTTACAAGCTTATACCGAAGATTCTACAGAGCCAACAAACGCTATAATCCCAAAGCTAATGCAGTCTTAAAGCCTATCGATGTTGCAGCTGATGTCATTCTCAAAGCAGAATCTACGATATTTCAAGGTGACACACTGGTTGCGGCAGTAGCCTCCGAGGTGTTCAAATTAATGGATCGGGTGCGTGCTTCACGAGCTGAAGGCTTTGCAATGCTGGCAGATCGAGAAGAAGAGCGGCAAGCCATTCTAGATTTTGCCAGATATTTCGTGGTGGAAGTATTTGAGAAAGCATTTGCTGGAGATCGCGCTCGATTAGCAGGACGACAGCTCAATCTTCTACGTGATACCTGTGAATTCCTCTATCGACTTGAGCAGGATAAGGAAAACCGCGAATTGAAGGCAAAGGGCGAACAGCCACCGGATGAAGAATTTGTAGAAGACGGAGCATAAGCATGGCTTTGTGGCGGCTCTATTATCACTTTGTTTGGGTGACAAAAGAACGTGAACCTTTGATTATGCCAGAACAAGAGACCGCTCTTTATCACTACATCATAGGTAAGGCAGATTCACTCAACTGTATTGTCCACGCTATCAATGGTACAAGCGATCATGTTCATCTCATTACTTCGATTCCACCGACTTTAGCGATCGCTGACTTCATCAAAACCATCAAGGGTAGTAGCGCGCACTATGTTAATCATCATCTATCAGGTACTTCAAAAAAATTTGGTTGGCAAGCTGGTTACGGTGTTTTCTCACTGGGTCGTAAGCAATTAGATCAGGTGACCAAATATGTGCAGAACCAGAAAACCCATCATGCTCAAGGAAAAATTATTTCTGTATTGGAGCAGGAGACTAACGAGGATGATGCACCGGAGCGCTATCATCCGCTAGGAAATCAATTTCCAGGCTCATAGCTAAAGTCCTCTCAAGAGGACTGCAACTGGTTCGTTTCAATCCAGTCAAAAAGTCCATTTCAATGGACTTTCACTATTAGCCCGGAACTTTAGTTCTGGGCGGAACCCATCAATCCACAACAACTAATATGAACTTTGCACTTTTTCCACGCCACCATCCGCCAGGAAATCAATTTCCAGGCTCATAGCTAAAGTCCTCTCAAGAGGACTGCAACTGGTTCGTTTCAATCCAGCCAAAAAGTCCATTTCAATGGACTTTCACTATTAGCCCGGAACTTTAGAACTTTAGTTCTGGGTGGGACTCATCAATCCACTCATCAATCCACAACAACTTCTAAGAGGCAAACCATGAACTTTCTCAAGACGATTGATTCCAAGTTCTTTCACAACAAAATTCCCTACAAGCCAATGGGTAAATATGTTCACTTTCTCACGATTCGCATTACCGAATCCTATCCTCTGTTTCAAACTGATGGAGAATTAAACAAGTCAAGAGTTCGCGCAGGAATTGAAGATCCCACTCCAATAAGCCGTCTCGCCATGTTCAAACGCAAGCAATCCACCCCAGAGAGATTAGTGGGGCGGGAATTGCTTCGCTCCTATGGCTTGATGACTGCTGATGAGTGTGAATATAACGTCAAGTTCGCGATGAACAATCCAGACTGCATTATTTATGGGTTTGCCATTGGTGATTCCGGTTCTGAGAAATCCAAAGTAGTTGTAGACACTGCTTTCTCAATTACTGCTTTTGATAAATCGCATGAAACCTTCACCTTGAATGCTCCCTTTGAAAATGGCACAATGAGCAAGCAAGGAGAGGTGACAAGCCGGATTAATCAACAGGATCACATTCGTCCTCAGGTATTTTTTCCTAGTATCGTGACGCTTAAGGATCCAACGGAAGCAAGTTTTCTGTATGTTTTCAATAACATTCTACGAACTCGTCACTATGGTGCACAAACAACTCGCACGGGGCGAGTGAGAAATGAATTGATTGGGGTTGTGTTCGCTGACGGAGAGATTACCAGCAATCTACGCTGGACTCAAGCAATTTATGATTGCATGAAAGCTACAAATACGCTTCACTTAATCGATCCTTTAAACGAAGATGACGTCCTTGCTGCTGCTAAAACCGCGATCGCACAACTAATGGATGAAGAATTCATCGTTCATACCGATTTCATTGGCGATACTTTCAAAACTGTATTGGATGAAGTCAAAACGCTAACGGGTAACGAAGAAAGTGTGAAAGCAATATTACGACAGGCAATGGATGAGTCAAAAGCTTACTTCGAAGCCTATATTGCAAAGCCAAAGAAAGCGACTGCAAAAGTGGAGCAATAGGCATGATGCACATTTATCATTGTATTCTGGAATTACATGACAGCCTTTACTTTGCGACTCGTGAAATCGGGCGATTGTATGAAACAGAGCCAGTTTTACACAATTACGCTCTTTCCTATGTCTTGGGATTTGTTGATAATCCCCGATTTAATACGGTAGTTGCAGAAGAACATTCCTACCGTTACTTCTGTTCAGAACAAATCCCCAAATATGAGGAGCATCTGACACCGCTTAATCAGCAGGGTATTTATGTCACTCCAGGTAAAGCATTGAACTATGCAGCAGTTTTAAATACCTGGAAGTATGCGGACAATCGTTATTACGTTGAGATGAAGCAAACAGAAAAAAACATTCCCAGTTTTGGTAGAACAAAGGAGATTGCCCCAGAAAGCCAGTTTGAGTTCTTTATCATTTCTGAAAGAACCTTGGTTTTACCACATTGGGTACGTATCGGTAAATGGGCAAGCAAAGCGAAATTGGAAATAAAAGAACTGCCTAAGCCCAGGCATAACCAGTCGAAGGAGTTCTACTGTTCTTTTCCACTCAATCCACTAGATGTGATGTTCACAAATCATGTTTTGAGTTACGACACAGTAAATATGCCACCTGTTAGCTTAATTCGTAACGTAAGAATGATCGGGGAGTATTACACATTTGATGACTCACCGGAGTTGAAAATTCCAGTTCGGATGCAGTATCGCTTTGCGAGTTAAAACCATGCCCTACAGCCTTGTTTTCAACCTTCTACCCCGATCGCCCATTCCCCAAGCCCATCTGAGTGGTCGGCATCTCCATGCATTGTTTCTGGATCTGGTGAGATCCATTGATCCCGAATTAGCTACTGTACTGCATCAGCAAGAATCAGAGAAAGCATTTACCCTGAGTCCATTACAGGTGACAGGTAGAAAGTCGGAAAATAAGGGAAGCAAAAGAAACGGCAACTCCTTCCCATCTCCCCCATCCTCCCCCTTCTCCACTCTTCAATTCCAGCACGATCGCTCCATTCCAGCAGGTACACCCTGCTGGTGGCGCATCTCACTACTAGATGATGCATTGTTTAGCAAACTCAGCCATCTGTGGCTTCACCTCAACCCCATTCAAGTCTGGCAACTCGGTGCCGCTGAGTTACAAGTTGTGAGTGTTCTAGGAACTCCCCAGGTTCAGCAACCCTGGGCAAATTTCTCAACTTACACTCAACTGTATGAGCAAGCGTCTAAAGAGGAACGCCAAATTCAGTTACAGTTTTGTACACCAACCACCTTTCGCCAAACCAAATATGATTCTGCATTGCCAACCAAGGAATCCGTGTTTCAAAGCTTGTTGCGACGATGGAATCACTACAGCAATATTCCATTCAGCGAAACCATTCTAGAACCAATTTATCCTAGCTTTTTTGATATTCGGACTGAAATTGCAATTGATAGCCGCAGCAAGTTAATTGGTTGTGTAGGAAACATTACCTTTCAAATTCTGGGAGACGTTGAACCACTGGTCATTAAACAAATCAATGTCCTGGCAGATTTTGCACTTTATGCAGGCGTAGGACGCAAGACTCCAATGGGAATGGGAATGGTGCGGCGTAATCAGAGATCAGTGAACAGTAATCAATTAAGTAGTTGAGTGCAATTAAATTAAAGAGGGTTTTGGGGGTTGAGGGGGTGAAACCCCCTGCCTGGGGGCAACGC
>JAIMBL010000174.1 GCA_023511615.1 Leptolyngbyaceae cyanobacterium HOT.MB2.61 | reverse complement strand
GGTCACCTTTACAGCTAGTTTCAAATGTGTAAACCACTCTTTAGTCCCTGGTCCCTAACCTCCCAGTCCCTTAAAAAGGGTGGCTAACTCAACTGAAAAGCTCTGTAATTCCCATCTCTAAGTCAAAATCTTGACTTCAAACTTTAGGAGGTTGACCCATGTGGGGTTGGTTAATGGCATTACTGATTGGTGGCGGTGGAGTAGCAATTTCAAGCGCCAAAGTGATTCAGCAGGGCAATGAGGCGTTAGTCGAGCGGCTCGGTGTTTATGACCGCAAGCTGGAGCCAGGGTTGAAGTTTGTCGTCCCTGTGCTCGAACGTATTGCCTTCCAAGAAACCATTCGGGAAAAGGTTCTGGACATTCCCCCCCAACCCTGCATCACCCGCGATAACGTCTCAATCACGGTCGATGCGGTGGTTTACTGGCGGATTGTTGACATGGAAAAGGCCTACTACAAGGTCCAGAACCTTCAAACTGCGATGGTCAACCTGGTACTGACCCAGATTCGGGCCGAAATGGGCAAACTCGAACTCGATGAAACCTTCACCGCCCGCTCTCAAATCAACGAAATTCTGCTGCGCGATCTGGATATTGCCACCGATCCCTGGGGGGTAAAAGTCACCCGTGTGGAACTGCGGGACATCATCCCCTCTCAGGCAGTTCAGGAGTCCATGGAACTGCAAATGTCTGCGGAACGGCGAAAGCGGGCAGCCATCCTCACTTCTGAAGGCGAACGAGAAGCCGCCATCAACTCTGCCAGAGGCAAAGCAGAAGCCCAGATCCTGGATGCAGAAGCGCGCCAAAAAGCTGTCGTTTTACAGGCAGAAGCCGAAAATAAAGCCACGATCTTACGAGCCCAGGCAGAGCGCCAGAGCCAGGTGTTGAAAGCCCAGGCAACCGCTGAAGCCATCAAAATTGTGGAACAGGTACTCAGCAGCAGTGCCAGCGCGACCGAAGCAGGTAAAGTCCTTCTCGCCCTTAGTTATCTGGATATGGGCACGACTATCGGCAAGAGCGACAGCAGCAAAGTTCTATTCATGGATCCCCACACTGTCCCGGCTGCCCTTCAAGGGATGCTATCGATGGTGGAGAAAGGATGATGGGTCAATGGCACTAAGATAAACTCAGAACTAAAGTTCTGGCTCAAAGCTAAAGTCAGTTGAAACTGACTAAAACGCAGGGCTCTCCTGAGAGTTGGGTGATGAGCGACGCTTATCACCAAAGCAAAATCAATACTCCAGAGATTTTGTTTTAGATGAAAGAGTCGCTTACACTACTCTTTCACCGGCAAGCCGGGAGAACCAAACGCAGATTTGTCAGGATTTGAACCTGTTTTAACCGGTTTCTGCTTTGAGCCTGAGATTTATCTCAAGGCTCTTAAGTCAGTGCCATTCGATGATAGGTAGATGGTGGCCTATCCACTCCTTCGCCTGACACCTGCTACACCTTCAATCGAAATAGCAGAAGCTGCGTGACCTGCTGTGGATTGAAGTTGTCGTCACTGATCATCACCAGACTCTGGCTACCGTCAGGCAGACGGGGGCCCAGGGTCATTCCTTCTAGATTGTCGAGCTTAATTCCTAGTTGAGTCAGATCAAGAACCAGTTTTTTGTGAATGGGTTGAACGCCTTTTGGAGTTCCTTTCAGGCTGGCGAGCGCTGCCGTATCGGTCGCTCCACCCGTCGCCAACTGAAAGAGTTTGACCGTAAAGCCATTTGGGCCAAACGAGCGTTCCAGGCTGAGGAAATGCCCCCCCTGGTCGATCGCCAGTAACTCCGTTAATCCGTGATATTGCGCCCCCTGGGGGGGGGGTTCCATTGGGTAAAGATGCTCTGAAACCAACAAAGCTCTGCTGTCCTCAGCGATGTAATGGAGCATCCGGTTTTTGGTGGCTCCCTGTTCCGAAGCACCGAAATCATTGTCTGCAACGAGTGCTGATTCCGTAGCTGTAAACAGGCGAAACGGCTCCAGTACCGTATTACCATACCCGCCAGGGCTGAGGGTGAGAGACTCAAAGCCCAGATTGTCCCGCACTCCCTGGATCTGCTGGTTATCTTCAAAAGCTGGGAAATAGCGATCAGGAATGGGCAGGCTGCGCTTCATCTGCCCGGTTTTTAGGTCAAACTCGCGGATAAAGGGGGGAATGCGGTCACGGGTAACCCCTTCGCTGGAGATAAAAACCGTCCCTGCCGAGGACAGGGCAATTCCCTCCGGGTCAACGGTGGCTTTGGGATAGGGTTTACCGTCTTCGCCCGTGATAAATGTTACCTGTTCAATCTCAACCCCGTTAATCTGGGGAGAGGCAGCAGCGATCGCGTCAAAGTTTAGTTTGAAGGTGTAGAAGCGGGCGGGGGCAAAATCACTGCGGTCATCTGAGAGGACGTAGAAGCGATCGCGCTTTCTATCATAGGTAATGGCAGATAACCCACCGACAGGTGTTTCCTCAAATTTAGTTTTTGGCAACGAGTACTCATCCAAAAAATCCAGCGACAGGTTGAGGAACAGGCGCTCCTCAGCACTGACCTGGGGCAGGTCACACGCCGTCAGCAACCCTATCAGCGCAAGAACCAGAACCAGCAGCCAATTTGAAAATCTGCAACTCCACCAATTAGAACTCACCCGATTACTCCGCAAACATCACAATCGAAGAAACTGGCTTCACTGTAGCAGGTCAGAAAAAAGCATGGGCCATGCAGACCTGTTATACAATCCTGAACGATTTGTGAAATGAAAGGGCTTTGTGAAGAGGGAACCCTACGGAATCCCTTTTCACAATCCAGACAGGATGGTTATAGAAGAACTCTGTCAGAATGGGAACGGGTATTTCCCCGATTACCTGCTTGTCTGTGAAACGATAAATTGTATACTTTCGTAAAGATAAGGAAAAATACCTATTTAGAAGGATGAGGTCTTAAGCATGTACATCGTGCAAATAGCTTCTGAGTGCGCTCCTGTCATCAAGGCTGGTGGCTTAGGTGATGTGGTTTATGGACTCAGTCGGGAATTGGAGACACGCGGCCACACTGTCGAAATTATCCTTCCCATGTACGATTGCATGCGCTATGACCACATTTGGGGACTGCACGATGCCTATCGTGACCTGTGGGTGCCCTGGTATGGGGGCGCCGTTCACTGTTCAGTCTTCTGTGGTTGGGTGCATGGACGGCTGTGCTTTTTCATTCAGCCTCATTCCAGTGACAACTTCTTTAATCGGGGCCAATACTACGGTGCTACTGACGATGACATGCGGTTTGCTTTCTTTAGTAAAGCCGCCATAGAGTTTCTATTGGTAAGTAATAAGCGCCCGGATGTTATCCACTGCCATGATTGGCAAACGGGTTTAGTCCCTGTTTTACTGTTTGAAATCTATAAGTGGCATGGGATGTGGAACCAACGAGTGCTCTATACCATCCACAACTTTAAGCATCAAGGAATTACTGGAGTTAACGTCCTCTGGGCAACAGGGTTGAATAACGAAGGTTATTATTTTGATTACGATCGCCTGCGTGATAACTTCAACCCCTTCGCCCTCAACCTGATGAAGGGAGGCATTGTTTACTCAAACCACATCAATACTGTTTCTCCCCACCACGCCTGGGAAGCGCACCACGGGAATGAAGGTTATGGCCTGGGGCATACGCTGTACCTGAAGCAGTATAAGTTCAGCGGAATTCTTAACGGCATTGATTACGATATTTGGAACCCGGAAGTGGACCGCTACATCCCCTTCAAGTACACCAGAGAGACCCTGGAGGACAAAGCAAAGAATAAGAAGGCTCTGCGGGAGCGGCTTTTACTGCGAGACGACCCGGAAAAGCCCATCATCTGCTACATCGGACGGCTGGATGATCAGAAAGGGGTGCATCTAGTTCACCATGCCATCTACTACGCTCTGGGTCGGGGAGCGCAGTTTGTCTTACTGGGCTCAGCTACAAAGCCAGGCATTAACTCCTGGTTCTGGCACGAAAAGAACTTCCTCAATAACAATCCCGATGCCCACCTGGAGCTGGGCTTTAACGAGGAACTATCGCACCTGATCTACGCTGGAGCCGACATGATTGTAGTACCCAGCAACTTTGAACCCTGTGGCCTGACGCAGATGATTGGCCTGAAGTATGGCACGGTACCCATCGTGCGTGGAGTGGGCGGATTGCTGGATACCGTATTTGACCGGGACTATGACGAAAACCACCCTCCTGAAGAGCGCAACGGCTATGTCTTTTACCAGACCGATCACCACGCTCTGGAGTCTGCCATGGATCGGGCGATCGGGCTATGGAAATACTATCCCGAAGAGTTTGAGAAATTAGTGACCCAGGGAATGAGTTACGACTATTCCTGGAATCATCCCGGTAAGGAATATCTGAAGGTTTATGAAAAGATTCGACACAAGTGAGGGGAGTTTTGAGTTAAGGCGACAGGCGACAGGCAATAGATGGAAGCTACAGGCAGTATCACGTATCCACTCCTATCACCTGCCCCCTGCCCCTGACACAACCAACAACTAACAACTCACAACTAACCAATCCCTATCCACCGTAACTCCGCCCCCGCCACTGTTTTGGTTGCTGAGTGGAGGACAAAAAGATGCGCAGGACTGCCAGGGGATCGGCAAAGGGAGAGAGCCAGAATAACCAGGGGGTTTTTGCTGGGGTGAAATCGTAGGAGGGGGCGATCGCCCAATTCAATCCAAACCGAATCAGTACCAGCAGGAAATTGATACCCAACGCTGCCAGCGCTACTCTAGTGAAGTTTCCACCGCTAACCTCTACTAGAAGTAGAATTAACAGGGGGATGGGTAATCCTTGGACGGTCAGTAGCAGTAGCCAATCGCCCCAGACCTGAGCGGGGGGAGTGGCATCTTTGAGGTCGAGCGATCGCCCCCACTCGCGCCACGTTTCAGTCGCCCCTTCGTACATCCGCACGCGCAGCACCCTGGCTCCATCTAAAAAGCCAACCTTTGCACCCTGAGCAGCAATATATCGGGCCAGGGTAACATCATCACAAAAGGAGTGACGGGCATGGATGTAGCCTCCCACACTGGCTAAAACGGAACGGCGGCAGAAAAAGCACTGACCATTTGCCATGATCCGTTGTGGTGAATTCCCCCTTTCTCCAGCTGCCCCAAAGCGGTAGAGCAGTGTCATCAACAGTGCTGGTTGGAGCCACAGTTCACCGGGATATTTGAGAATGAACCGGGGTGATAGAGTGATCAGGTCATACTCCTCTGCTAAAGCCGTTTCCAGAAGACTGGCAACCAGGCCGGGAATGGGCTGAGTGTCGGCATCGATTCCCAAAATCCACTTGCTCTTCTCCGAACTGGCCAGAAATCCATTTTGGAGAGCCCAGGGCCGCCCAATCCAGCCTTCAGGTAGGGGAGGGTCATTCAGCAAACGAAAACGGGGATCAGTTTGCTGCACTGCTTTTACCAGGTCTGGGGTGCCATCCTGGGAATTGCTGTCAACCACGGTGATTTCCCGAACCTCATAGCTCTGCCGACTCAGACCATCCAGGCAGGGGATAATCCGCTCTGCCTCATTCAGGGTTGGCACAATCACACTGACGGCTCCCAAAAACTCTGGTCTGGCAGCTTTGGGTTGCAGAGGAGGACGGCGAAAAGCACCCGGAAGGAGACGGGTCAGCAGAATGGCGGTGGCCGGAATCTGGACCAGCAGCAATCCCAGGAAAAGGGCATTCTTCAGAAGCTCAACTGTGAGCATAGTTCCCGTTCGCTATTCAGGCAGAGCCGAGACGGGGATGGTTGCTGTTTCAGACATTGCTGGAGCATTGTCCAGAGTAGTGGTGGGTTGGTTCAATGCCATGGAACTGGCAGCCCACCACAGGGCGATCGCTGGAACCACCCCCAGCAAAACGCTGATCACCGTCGGAATCCAGAAGCGGGCATCCAGTTGGGCAATGGTAATCGTAGCACCAAACCCAAAATTGACCAGATAGATAATCAGGGGAACCCATAACCGGGAACGGGTCAGATACATTTCATCCCTTGACCAGAAGAAAGTCGCCACCGACATAAACAGAATCCCTGTGCCCAACCAGCCAGCTAGATTTCGGTAGGGCATGCCAAAAAATTGGCCCGCATCTTGAAATTCCCAAAAGGGATAGGGGGTCTGACTCATGGCGGGATCTAGTACAAAGTCCCAGGCGGTCAAAAGTATTGCACCTAGGGCGATCGCCCCTACATTTTTCATCCAACCCTTCAGCCCTTTAGCCTCCAGACCTGATCGGGCCAGCACATAGGCAGACATACCCAGGTAAAACCAGGAGAGAGGAATCGTAAACGGCACCAACCCTGCAATCTTGTAGCCCAATCCGCTGAGGTATTGATAATGACCGAAGGGAAACCCCGTACTTGTTCCCATCAGTTCGCTACCCAGAGAAAGAGAAACAGCCGGCAGCATAAACCCCAGCCAGTTCCGCCACCCCAAATTCCGAAAGGCATAGAGCGCGACTGTAGCGGCTCCCAGCAGAATATAGAGTACCCCGCCCCCCATCATGCTCCAGCCAAACAGAGTTTGTCCAAAAGGTGGCAGGCTGCCAATCAATTCAGAATTGGGCAAGACCAGAATCAACCCCGCCAGCCCAAACGCCAGCGCCAGAACATGCCCCGCCAAACAAAAGCGCTCAACAACCACCATCGCCTGCATAGGAGTACCTCGACAACAGACACGCACCAGTCTCCTATTAGTTTACAAATATTTATAAAAAAATTAAGCGATCAGGGCCGCGTTGGTTCTTGAAAGTCAAGGGGTTGAGTCCCATCTGATGAGCGGCTATCTCTAGCGTTGGACTAACAGGCTGCGTTGGTCATTGGAAGTCAATCGGTTGAGTCCCCCTGTCTGGGGGCGCAACTTCCTCTTCTCAGAACAACTGGAGGCGAATAGAAAAATAAATCCCGCTGTCTTGCAGGGTATCACCCTGATTATTGATCGGGTTAAGGCGAGCGCCATAGTCCAGACGGGCAGAGAAGTAGGGATCAAACTGCCAGCGTAAACCAACTCCCACACCCATCAGAGTACGGGGACTGGGGATCTCAATATCGCGACTATTCCAGATGGTGCCGATGTCAAAAAACGGGGCTAGCTGGATGATACCGATCCCTTCTGGATCGCGGACAATGGGAAGGCGAATTTCCAGGGAGCCGGTGATGCCGTTATCGCCAACCCGCTGATTCTGACGGTAGCCGCGGACTGAATCCACCCCACCAATGCTGAACTGCTCCAGGGGCAGGAGTGAATCAGGGGTGAGTTGGGCGGCAATCCGGGCGATGGAAATAATGTCGCTGCCTAGTGCCTGTACCCACTGAAACTGCCCAACCCAGCTAAAAAAGCGGCCATCGGTGCCTGTGTCATTGACGGTGGCATCGAAGAGTGGTAATCCAAAGCTGAGTTGCGATCGCGCCGCCAATACCCGCTGAGGGCTGCGATTAATCCAATCCTGGCTAAACCGCAGCACGGTAACCCGCGATAACCCATTTTCTGGACCCAGTGAAAACGAGAAGGGAATGTCTTCCAGCAAGAAGGTCTGACTGCGACGCACATCAAGGGACAACCCCAGGGCAAACTCACTGGTGGGAGTACGGTAGAGCGGCTGGCGAAATCCAATTGAAAATGTCTCGCTGTTACTGTTAATGCCCAGCACCGAGAAGGGCGCTTCTATAATCTTGCTGTCGTTGCGGGTGTAGTACAGGCTCAGCACACCATCGCGGGGATTGAGGGGAAAGGCGTAGCTAAAGTCGTACCGCCGGACGCCTTCGGTCAGTTCGTATTCAAAACCGAGGCGATCGCCAAACCCCAGGAGATTATCATGCCTCAGGAAAAACGTTCCTCCTATGTTTCCGACACTGGGTGACTCCCGGTTTTCCACCAGCAAGCCGCCATGAAGGGCCCGTGCTTCCTTCAGTCTGACAGTCAGAACACTCCGTCCTGGGGTTGTTCCGGCCCGCAACTCCGCCTGTACAGAAGTAAACAGGGGATCTAGCTGGAGGAGTTGCAATCCGGTTTCCAGTTTGTTGATGTTGACTGGGGCTCTACCCGCTAGAGCAAGCCGTTTGCGAACGTAGCTCTGTCGCACTCGCCGTAAGCCCTGGATTTCAATTTGCTCCAGTTCCCCCTCCACCACCTGAATTTTGACCACTCCACTTGCCAGGTCATCCTGGGGGGGCAGAAACGCGCCAGAAGTCGTATAGCCGCGATTGGTGTAGAGCCTGGTCACGGCTGTCCGAATTTCCAGCAATTGCTCAAAGGTCAGGTCCCGGTTCTCAAACGGTTCGACCACTCTACTCAGTTCTTCCCTGGAAAAAACCGTGCTGCCCAACACCTCCACCCGCTCAACCCGAACGGTAGCTTCAGGTGCGGGTGTGGGGGGGGAGGGAGTCGGGGTAGGTTGCTCTAATTGGGGATCTGGTGGGGGAGCTGGTTTGATTTCGGGTAGGGGCTGAATATCGGGACGGGGAGGAAGCAGTGGGTTTTCTGGGGTAGGAGTGCTGCGATTGCCCGGCAGCGGAAAGTTGGTAGGAATCGTCCCAGGAGTTTGGGCCAGAAGCTGGCAATCACCCGTTGCTTTAAATCTCTCCTGATAACATTTGGAACCAGGCAATAGAGAAACGTCCCTGGCCGTGATTGGAGTTTGCAATCCAACTGCTGTTGGAGGCAGCGCAGCGAATGAAGGTATGCAGGTTAAAACAACGGAACTGGTGCTCAAGCAAAGAACATTCCAACGCGCTACCAGGGATAGGAGCTTCATAAACCTTGTACTTGCATCTGTCTGAATAAACTCTGGATAGAGTTTAATGCAATTTAACTCCTATCGCAGCGCCAGTAAGTAGATGGGTGGAGGATGGATCAGGGCATCAGGAATATCCGCTCCCCCTGAGTGAAGGCTTCACCAGGTCCGAGTAAACTCTCCCAACCAGGAGTGTCCACTATATCTGTGTATCAGTGGTAACTGAACTGACCCAACGGATTGATGTCCAACCTACATACTTCATCGCTAATCTAGATTTCTTAATGATTCAATAAAACACCCGACGGTTCTCCTGGCTTGCCGGTGAAAGAGTCGCGTAGGATACTCTTTCATCTAAAACAAAATCCCTGGAGTATTGATTTTGGTTTGGTGATAAGCATCGCTTATCACCAAACTCTCAGGAGAGCCCACCCGACCAGGGTTGAAGCCCTGCAACGGTTCACTGAAACGTTACTATTTTCACCACTGTGATTGTCATCAAAATCACTCGCTTAGGTTATTTATAAAGTGTTTTTATACACCTATAGTTTTGACAGGGTGCCAGATAGGCTGTTTCCGGCTTTTGTTATCGTAGGGCTGTAGAACTGGAAATAGGCGTGTACACTGAGCCGCCGCTGGATAGGTGAGATGTCCTGGTTTTCTCGACGGTTTGTCCACCGAATTCTGCTATTTATTCTAGGGGCCAGTTTCTGTGTTTTTCCTGTGGTTGTTGAAGGGAAAATGTCAGGACTGGCTGTGGCTCAATCTGTCTCCAGTAGTCAACTGGTTGACCAGGGAGTACGCAGCTACCAGACCGGGAAGTATCCAGAGGCGATCGCGGTTTGGGAGCAAGCCCTCAAACAACCCCTGAGCCCCAGCGATCGAGCGACGGTGCAAAGCAACCTGGGGCAGGCTTATCGGCAGGTCGGTCAACTGGATAAGGCGATCGCTCAGTGGGAACAGGTGATTCAGTTTTACAAGAAACAGGGGGATGCCAGCAGCCAGAAAGCCCTGGCTCAATTGCTTACCGAGCAGGCACAGGCATACAGCGACCTGGGACAACACAAAACAGCGATAGACCGATTGCAGGCGGCGATCGAACTGGCCCAAAAAGAACGGGACGACCTGACTGAAGCGGCGGCTCAGGGTGCCCTGGGAAATGCCCACTGGGCGCTGGGTGCTTACGACGACGCCCTTACCGCCCACCAGAAAAGTCTGGGACTTGCCTGTCGATTAGACAATCAAAGTTACATTACAACAGCCCTCAACAACCTGGGGAATGTTTTTGTCAGCCGTTCTGAGCGGTTTCGCTATCAATCAAATGCCGCCAGCCTGGAAGGGGACACCACCACCGAACAGCGATTGACTCGGCAGGCAAACCACGATAACCGGGTGGCCCTGGCCGCCTACCTGCGAAGTGCCGAGATCAGCCGCTCCGTCGGCAACCTGGCAGAGGCAAAGGCCCTCCTTAACCTGAATCGACTGCTGGATCAACTGCCCGTCGCCTCTCCCGTGTCTATGCCAGAGCTGGCCTGTGAGACTCTAAACTTTAAGGCATTACTATCCCCTTCGGAAAAATCTCTGCCCTCCCCATCGGCAACTTTAAATCGGGAGTTAATAGCACGAAACCGTCATCGCATCCTGGCTTTACTGGAGGGGGAGCCAGATTCGCAAGATAAAGCCTATGGCTATATCAACCTGGCAAATAGCCATTTCCGCCGCGCCAATGGCACCATCCAGGAACCCGTTAACCTTGCTGAAGTCAATCCCATTCTGCAAAAGGCACTGACCACTGCCAGAAATATCAGTGACGCACGGGCGGAGTCCTACGCGCTGGGGACTTTGGGCGAAGCCTATGAATCGAATCGCCAGTATGACGAGGCCATGTCCCTCAGTCGGCAGGCCCAATTTACTGCCCAACGAGTAGGTGCTAACGATAGTCTTTACCGCTGGCAGTGGCAAATGGGGCGGATTTTGAAAACACTTGGGCAGACTGAGCGGGCGATCGCTTCCTATGAACAGGCCGTCGCCACCCTTCAAGACATCCGGGATGATATTGTCATTACCAATCAGGACCTGCAATTTGACTTTCGAGACTCGGTTGAACCTGTTTATCGCCAGTTGATTGGCCTGTTGTTAAGCCAGGAGTCGGAGGATAGAGGACAGAGAGAGCCAGGGTTGAGGAACTGGGGGCTGGGGGCTAAGGATCAGAGGTCGGAATTCAGAAGTCAGGAGTCAGAAGTTAGCTCAAAACTCAAAACCTCCATCAACCCAAACACACGCAAC
>JAIMBL010000173.1 GCA_023511615.1 Leptolyngbyaceae cyanobacterium HOT.MB2.61 | reverse complement strand
GAGTGAGGGTTGGGGGGTGAGGGGTCTATTACCTTTTGCCTTTCACCTTTCGCTTGCCACCTTTCGCCTTTAACCGACCTCAAAACCCATCCACCCCTCACCCCTCACCTTCTCTAACAACCAACAACTAACAGCTATAGATCTACGCAGGTGCGTTAGGATGGCTACCCCAAACACTGGCCCACGCGTCACTGCCTCTGAGCACTATCAGGCAGGTAGGTTGGTAGAGGCGGAAGTGCTTTACCGGCAGGTGTTAGAGCAGGAACCGGAGCAGGTTCAGGTGTTGTTCTGGCTGGCATTGATTGCTAACCAATTGGGTAAGCCAGAGGAAAGTATGGCTTACTATCGACGAATTCTGGAACTTAGACCCAGGGATGCAACGGCACACAGCAATTTGGGAGCGGTGCTGGGGCATCAGGGGCGAATAGCAGAGGCGATCGCTCACCATCGTCAGGCTCTGGCTTTGATGCCTAGGGATGGGGATGCTCACTACAATCTGGCAGTGGCGCTTTATCAAACCGGGCAGGTTGAAGAAGCGGCCTTCCACTATCGGCAGGCGACGGAGTTGAACCCTAATCATGCCAGTGCCCATGCCAATTTGGGATTGGTTCTCTATGGACAGGGCAACCTGGAAGAAGCGGTTATTCACTATCAAAAGGCGATCGCGCTGAAACCTGACCACATTAATGCCCACAACGGGCTGGCGGTGGTGTTGTATCACCTGGGGCGATTGGATGAGGCAACCTTTCATTGCCAGCAGGCGATTGCCCTCAATCCCAACTATTTCAGTGCTTACAACAACCTGGGCACGATCCTTCAGAAGCAGGGTCGGCTGGATGAGGCAATGGCGCAGTATCAGCGGGCGATCGCACTGAAACCCGACTATGCCAATGCTTACGACAATTTAGGGACAATTTACCAGGAGCGGAAGAATCTGGAGGAAGCCATCGCTCACTACCGTCAAGCGATCGCCCTGGATCCCCGTTCAGCCAATGCCCACAACAATCTGGGTTCCGCATTGAAGGCCCAGGGCAGGTTGGAAGAAGCAATTGCCTGCTGTCGGGAAGCGATTCGGCTGCAGCCTGACCACGCCGATGCCCACAACAATGTGGGGAGTAGTCTGGTCGAACAGGCCCGATTTGAGGAGGCGATCGCCCATTACGAGCAGGCCCTTCGCTGCAAACCCGATCACGTCAATGCTCACCTTAACCTGGGGATTGTTCTGCTTATGCTGGGCGACTTTCGGCGCGGTTTTGCCGAATACCACTGGCGCTGGCATAGTAACCAGTGCCCCCCGCTACGCTACCCCCGTGCCCTTTGGGACGGCTCGGACTTGAATGGCAAAATTATTTTGCTGACGGCAGAGCAGGGATTTGGTGACACGATTCAGTTTGCCCGTTACGCACCCCTGGTTGCCCAGCGCGGCGGTTGTGTCGTCGTGGCTTGCCAGAAACCCCTTGTCCGTTTGCTAGAGACCCTGCCTGGAATTAACAAATGCGTTGACCGGGATCGGGTCAATGTCGAAACCCATTTCCACGCCCCCCTGCTTGACCTGCCCTTTATTCTGGAAACCACGCTAGAAACGATTCCCGCTAATGTCCCTTACTTAACCCCTCCGCCCTCTCCGGTGCAACTGCCTCCTCCAGAGCAGGTAGAGGGCACGGTTCCCACTCCTCTAAAAATTGGGATTGTCTGGGCCTCCAACCCCGATAACTCCACTTCTCCAAAGCGGACCTGCCCCCTGGCCCACTTCCTATCCCTGGCTCAGATCCCAGGCATTGCTCTCTACAGCTTACAGAAGGACTTACCTGAGTCGGATGCAGCGCTTTTGGCGGCAAACCCCACCCTCCAGGATTTACGGCATCAGTTAAGCGATTTTGGGGATACGGCAGCGGCGATCGCCCAACTGGATCTGGTCATTAGTGTGGACACTGCCGTTGCTCACTTGGCTGGTGCCCTGGGCAAACCTGTCTGGACTCTGCTGCCCTACGTTGCCGACTGGCGCTGGCTACTTCAGCGAGAAGATAGCCCCTGGTATCCCACCATGCGGCTGTTTCGCCAGGAAAGAGAGAGCGATTGGGAGGGGGTCTTCAGGCGTGTGAGGGAGGCACTTCGGCAGAAGGTGGCGGAGGCGAAAAGGGAAGAGATACCGGGATGGGATGCTGAGAAAATGGAACATTCGACCCTAGAAAAGTCTTCTCAGACAAACCAATCCACAGAGCTTCTAACCCGACTGTCTTCCCATCCGCTTAGCACCCACAAAAAATGCCGTCATGGGTTGTTACTCTACTATCCCAACACGTTAATCGGCAAGGCTCTGGAGCATTATGGGGAGTGGCTGGAGAGAGAAGTTGACTTGTTTCGATCGCTCCTGCGTCCAGGTGATACGGTGGTTGAAGTGGGTGCCGACGTTGGAGCCCATACCCTCGTTTTTGCCCGGTTGGTTGGCGAAGCGGGGAAGGTGGTGGCGATCGCGCCCCAGCGCCTTTTATTCCAGACACTTTGCGCCAACCTGGCAATCAATGGCATTACCAATACTCACTGCCACCAGGTCGTTCTAGGTGATACTTTGGGCTGGGTACCCGCAACCATCGCCGGTGCTGAACCGACCAGCGATTCTGATCCATCTGCTAATGAAAAGATTCCAATGATTGCACTAGATCAGCTGGATCTGTCTCAATGTCAGTTAATCAAAATTATCGTAAAAGAAGATTCCCAGAGGGCATTGCAGGGAGCGAGTACCACCATCCAGCAGCATCAGCCCGTTCTGTATCTGGAGAGTCTGCACCAGGAAGTTTCCCAAAACCTGATTCGCGACCTGAACTCATTTGGCTACGACCTTTACTGGCACCATCCGCCCCTCTTCAACCCCAAAAACTTCTTCCACAACCCTGAAAATGTCTTTGGAGCAGCGAAAGCCTTTAACATCCTCGGTTTTCACCGCGATCAGAACATTCGGGTAGAGGGAATGAATCGTGTTATTCCATGGAATGGGCACTCTAAGTCAACGAGAGATAGTGGAATCTCGATAAAATAGGATGCTGCCCGTTGGGAGGGATTCATGGCTACATCTCCGCTGCCAAATGCATCTGAATCGCTTCATACCGAGGTACTCCACCTGCTAGATCGCTTGCCCCACATGAAGCATGGAGAGTTGATTCAGTTAGCCCTTGCCACCATCGTGCGCATGGCAGACGATGAAATCGACCGACTTGATTGGAAAATTTGCAATGCCGCTTTGCAAGATATGGAGCGGGCGTTCCGGATCTTTTATCCCTATCGCCATGTGCGTAAAATTTCCATTTTTGGCTCTGCCCGGATCGCATCCAATACTCAGGAATACCAGATGGCAGTAGAGTTTGCCAGAGCGATTACGGAACAGGGGTTCATGGTCATGACGGGAGCGGGTCCCGGTATTATGCAGGCCGGTAATGAAGGAGCCGGTCAGGACAAATCCTTTGGGTTGAATATTCAGCTTCCCTTTGAACAGGGGGCCAACCCCTTTATTGAGGGCGATCGCAAACTCATTCCCTTCAAATACTTTTTCACACGCAAACTCTTTTTTTTGAAAGAGAGCGATGCACTGGCCCTGTTTCCCGGCGGCTTTGGCACCCAGGATGAGGCATTTGAATGCCTGACGCTCAGCCAGACGGGGAAGTCTGCTCCCATGCCTCTGGTACTGATCGATAAACCGGGCGGTGACTACTGGCACGACTGGAGTGCTTACATCAACAAACAACTGCTAGAGCGAGGATTAATTAGCCCAGAAGACCCCAGCCTGTACACCATTACTGATCAAATTGACGAAGCCTGTGAGGCAATCGCCAGCTTCTATCGAGTCTTTCACTCCTGCCGTTACGTCGGCAACCGCCTGGTACTGCGTCTCAACTCAGAACTGACGGATGAGAACGTAAACTGGCTCAACGAAAATTTTCAAGATATTCTGATCAAGGGACGAATTGAAAAAAGTGCCCCCCTCCCCCAGGAAGCTCAGGATGCCTCTGTCGGAGTTTCTCGGCTGGTACTTTATTTCAACCAGCGCGACCTGGGGCGGCTGTACCAGCTCATTGCAGAAGTCAATCGCCTGGGTATTCCACGGGAAGAGTCCAGGCACCCAGAGCGAAAATGAACGATGGGTGAATGAGTGGGAGAATGAGGCAATAGGGGGCAGGGGAGCAGGGAGTGGGGGCGTTGCCCCCAGGCAGGGGGTTTGCCCCCCGCCCCCCCCAAAACCATCTTTAATTTAATTGCACCCAGCTACTTACTAGTAGAACCAACAGGAGATCGCAAACAGGATGTATTCCAAAAAAAACAGCTTCCAGATGAATTGATAGAAGCGACTGATTGAATCTTTGTTTTTTAGATTGGCCGAAAAACTGCGCAGCCACAGGAGGGAGAGGGCGACTAAGTGAGTGGTGATCAGGAAGGGGATATGAACGTCCGGTAGTCCCAGGATTCCAGCCAGAACCATGCCTGCATAGCAAACGGTCAGGACCCAGCGGGATAAATCAAAGACTCTTTTTTGTCCCAGTTTCAGAGTCAGTGTGGAAATGTTGTACTGGCGATCACCCTCCGCATCCGGCATGTCCTTAAAGATGGCGATCGCAAACGTAAATACCAGAACGAACAAAGTCAGGGCCCAGACATTTGGAGGAATCGTCTCTCCCTGACTGAAGTGCAAAAACAGCCCCAGGTTAACAATCACTCCCCGCACAGTGAAGATACACAACGATGCCCAGAAGGGAAACCGTTTCAGGCGAATCGGTGGTAGGGAATAAGCCGTTCCAATCAGCAGGCTGCTGCTGACCATCGCCAGCAGATAAGGTCCCTGAAGCAAGGAGAGGGCGATCGCCAGAATGCCTGTCACCCAAACAATAAGCCGTCCCTCCTGGCGGGAAAACTCTCCTGAAGCTAGGGGCAGGTGGGGTTTATTAATCCGGTCGATCCCCACATCTTCAAGCTGGTTCAGCCCCACAATGTAGATATTGCCGCAAAGACAGGTAAAAAGCGTCAAAAACAGCGAGGGCAAAGAAAGAAAGCTGGAGGCCGGGGCTGTGAGAGAAGGGCGGGCCAGAACAATGAAATATAGTCCAAATACGCTTAAAGTCGTGCCAACTACTGTGTGGGCACGGGAGAATTTCCAAAAAGCGTAGAACCAGGGAAACCGACGTTGTAGCCAGGAGGTTTGAACAGGTTTCGCAGAAAAACTGGCAGGTTTAGAAACAATCCGGCTCATGGGCGAAAAAAATCAGACTCTAGCCCTGGACTTTACACTATTGTTCGCCACTGGCATATTTCCCTTGGGAGGAAAGATAAATAGAGAGCCTTAGCGAGTCGCGCAAAGTAAGCCGAATCGAATCAACCCCCGCTGGTAGCCTCGCCGCATCAGACCTAGCGATAGCGCCGCCTGAATCGTTGTCCAGCCAGAGCGGAGGAGCCCAAGCAGAGCCGTCGGTGTGAGGGTAGAGTCAATCACCACATCCCAAAACGGGGCAACGGCGGTGGACCAGTCAGCAATGCGAATATTCTGGAAACCACAGGAGCGAGCGATCGCCTCATAGTGGGGCAAAGAAATCACGTAGGGTAAACAATAAACCCGGTAAATATCTTCCAGATGCTTGCGCTCGTTCGCAGTCAAAGGTTGCTCATCCGTTGGGCGATGGCACCAGGTCACCAGCAAAAACGTGCCTCCTGGCTGCAAGACCCGGTAGCACTCCTGGAGAAATTTCACTTTGTCAGGCATGTGTTCCCCACTCTCCAGTGACCAAACTAGGTCGAAAGATTGGTTGGCAAAGGGCAGGTTAAGGGCATCGGCGACCTGGAATTGGGCGATCGCCCTTTTTGGAGATAGTTCAGAGGGGAAAATCGTCAGGAAAGTGGACGAAACTTCACCCCCCACTTTCCCACCCGCTGGATGGCTTCTCTCTTCCTCACTTCCCGCCATCTCTGCTTCCTGCGCCCGCTGCTGTGCCCGGTTTGCCTGCACTGGACTGAGGGTGATCCCGGTGGCACATGCCTTAAATTTGTCTGCCAGGTAGAGAGTGCTACCCCCAATACCACAGCCAACATCTAAAATTTGGCTTGCTTCCTGAATATTTGCCCAATTTAAAAGTTCCTCAATCAGATCAATCTGGGCTTGACGACGGTCCTTCCTCTGCTTCCCATCGGCTCCATAATAGCCGTGGTGCATATGCTCCCCCCAGATCTGCTCCCACAGAGGGGAAGACACATCGTAGAATTGCTGAATCCGTTGGTTTAAGGTCAGGGTCATGGATAATGTCTTCGTCTACGGTACATTGAAGCCAGGAGAAAGAAACTATTGGGTATGCGCCAGGGATGTGGTGTCGGTGCGTCCCGCGATCGCTTTCGGTCACCTCTACGCTTTACCCTTCGGCTACCCGGCAATGACCGTTGGATCAGGAATCGTGCGTGGCTTCCTGCTCTCTTTCCACAACCCAGAGTGTCTCACTCGATTAGACAGATTTGAACAGCATGACCCCAGTGAATTTCGTCGCTATAAACCTGATTTAATCCTGGACGAGAACCAGTACGAACGCAAACAGATTAAAGTTATGGAGCTAAACCAAAACCGTCAGGTTTCCCATAACAGTCCTGATAAACGATTCAATCTCCAAATCGTCGGGTCAAGAGAAGTCGATAGAGGCTCTGGCCATAAAAACCTGCAAAACGCAACTCTTGAAACCGCCTGGGCCTACTTAATGACTAGTGAACAAGTGGTGCGACTCGGAGGTGTTCCTTTGCCAGACGGAGAGTGGAACCCCGAAAAGCAGAGGGATGCCTTTAGCGCACATTCTCATGACTAGGGTTTTGACCAGTTTCATCTTTGTCATCAGAGGATACAGACTGCGCTACGGGAGCCTTGGGAATCGTGACTAGAGGACGATCAAGGGCAATCAGTAATGGCTCATTGGATGCTGTTGGCGACTGAGGAGCCTCGATCCGCTCAGGCGATTTTGCCATCTGTGGAACTAAAGGATTTTCAGTAGAGAAGAGAGTTGCCATTGCACCAACAAAGAGGGCTGCGATGGCTGCTCCACCCCACACCAGCGACAGCCTGGGTCGGCGCTCAACCAGAGCAAATACTCTCTCCACCGTTTCTTCTGCCGAGCATTCAGAGGCAGGAACGGGCATCGATTGGAAAGCCTGCCGCAGGGTAAGCAGACGGCTATGAAGGCGTTGGATGCTGGAGTCGGTTGCCAGCCATTCTTCAACTTGCTTCCGCTCTGCTGCGGTCACTTCGCCATCCAGATAGGCACTCAGCAATTCAAAACGATCTCGCTGCATAGTATTCAGGGAACCAGAGGTGTGCTGATTCATGGCAAAGGGCAGATTGTTACTGTTGTGTGAGTTAGGGTTGTGAGTCATCTCGTCATCACTTCCACGGATAGGGACTGCACCCGACATCTAAGTTAATAAGCAAACCAGATTTGTAACGAGACCAGAAACTTTTTTAAGCAAGACTACAGATTATGTAGGATCAAAAACCCATAAGCTGTCGATCTGCCTTTTGAATCATAGATCGTATCAATGATCGTCCAGATAGATCTGTAGCTGAGACTGCAAGCGAAAGCGAGCTCTAGCAATTCTAGACTTGACTGTTCCCAGGGAAACCCCCGTCAACTCAGCGATTTCTTCATAGGCCATCCCCTGAATCTCGCGCATGACAATGGTAGTTCGGAATACCTCCGGAAGATCGGCGATCGCCTCCCGTAAATGATCATAAAACTCTCTCGTTGCCATATCTTCATCAGGTCCTGGAGTAGTCGAAGCAATCTCCCAGTCCATTTCGCCATCATCTACTGAAAGAGGTGCATCCAGCGACAGGGGAGGAGCATTTCGCTTCCGCTTCCGCAGTTCATCGTAAAACAAATTCGTCGCAATTCGGCTCAGCCAACCCCGAAACTTTTCCGGTTCATTCAACCGGCGAATGTTCCGGTAAACCCGAATCCAGACCTCCTGCACCAGATCGGCGCGATCAGACCAGTCAGGAGCCAGGTGATAAAGAACCTTTTCAACGTGAGGCTGGTGGCGTCGTACCAGTTCTGCAAACGCAGCTTTTTCTGGACGATGCGCAGCCTGACATCGCAACACAAGGTCATAGTTCGAGAGCTTTTCGGCTTGCACAGGCACTTGGGCAGGGGTTGCCTCAACCGTTGACCAGGATACAGGAAGAGACTGGGTCATGAATGAATTCGCTCTAAAACACTCTCCCTTTCAAGACTCCAGTATCCAGATAAAAGTTCCCACGATTTACAGCTATCGTCATCAAACTCAGGATGGGATACAGGGGTGGAACCCGTGGTCGAGAGCAAAGCCCTCCACATCCCTAGACCCAATGTCCTAAGCAACCTGACGACAACCACAAAGTTCACCTGTTCACCACTCTTGCTATTTGAGGCGGAGCATTCAACCAGAATTTAGTCAGTAATGGCTGATTGGCAGGATTGGAACGAAGACTGATAAACAGGCTCAATGAGAATGTGATTGCGGCAGCTAATAGCAACTTTTCCAACATCGCATTCCTCCTAATTTCAATCACAATCTGGGCTCTTCCCAGTCAAATTCGGTTCTTCCGGCTTGCCGGTGAAAGAGGAGCGCAGGCTACTCTTTCATCTAAAACAGAATTCCTGGAATATTGATTTTGTTTTGGTGATAAGCGACGCTTATCACTAACCTCCCAGGAGAGCCTCAAATTCAAGGCTTCGATTCAAGGAAAAGTTCCTTTGGCATCGGTTGGCAGAGATTCTCGTCCCAGGTTTAATTACAGAGCGCTATCGGAAAATTCCAGATTTGGATTTCAGAACTTCAATCTGTTCTTCGATTGCCTGAGTAGCCATTTGCGAACAGCGTACAGGGCCACAAATGAAAATAGGAGAGTCAGAGGAATCGGAGTAGGTTATAAAGTTCTCCTGATTCCTGGTTCCTGACTCCCTTTTCATTCGTAATGCTGCACGAAGTTTATTGTGGATACTTATCTATTTCCAAGTTGCCCAGTAATTTTGAGAAAGTGATAAGGCTCAAATTAAGATCTTGTGGAATTGATTTAAAGATTGTTAGATTTGAACCCAGGGAAAGAATTAGACTTGGCTGATTCAATCGAATAGCCAACCTTTTTTTCAATTGAAATTAGTCTTGAGGGGTAGCTAAATACCTTTTAGGAGATTAATATCATCAATGGAGAGTTCTCCTGGCTTGCCGGTGAAAGAGTGCGTAAACTACTCTTTCATCTAAAACAAAAATCCTGAGATGTTGATTTTGGCTTCGTGATAAGCTTTGCTTATCACTAACCTCCCAGGAGAGCCCAATGGAGTAGATTTACCCGTTTCAATCGCCTGTTCAGCTAAATCAACCCACAATGGCAGCAACGGTAAGAGACGAAACTATACCTCGTAGCTTGATGTTCCTGTTTTTGGGAGCTTCCCTGGTGCTGCTGGTTATTCAGTGGCGTGCAGGCGCTGAGAATTCCAGGAATAGACCGGAAGAGAAGCTGGTGCCCAAATCAGGCAATGAACGGGTGGTCCGCCAGGAGGTTGCTGGGATTCGCCGGGAGGTTGCTGCTATTCAATCCTCTGAGCGGCCAAACATCCCTGATTCTCAGAGCCCAGCTACTACCACTCAACCCCTGGCAGATGAAAGTCAGGGAGTAAGTTCTGGGGCTGGTGTGGAAGGAGAAACTAACCTGGTGGTAGACCTGAGCGATCGCCGGGTCTATCTCTATCAGGGCAAAAAGCTAAAAACCAGCTACCCCCTCGCCGTGGGCCAGGAAGGTTGGGAGACACCGACTGGTTCCTTTGAAGTGATAGAGATGCAGAAAGACCCCAAGTGGTTGCATCCAATCACCAAGGAGGTAGTGCTTCCTGGGCCAAACAATCCCCTCGGTAAGCGCTGGATCGGCTTCTGGTCAGATGGAAAAACCCACCTTGGCTTTCACGGTACTAACCAGGAAGACCTGATTGGTCAAGCCGTTTCCCACGGTTGCTTGCGAATGCGCAATAAGGACGTGATTGCACTATATAACCAGGTATCGGAAGGGACACCTGTGAAGGTACGGCATTAGAAGGGTCGTTGTTAGTTATTGGTTGTTCGTGAGAAGTGAGGAATGAGGAATGAGGAGTGAAGGGTGAAGAAGTTTTAAGTTTACCCTACCATCCTTCAGCCTTCTCCTGGTTGCCTGTTGCCCCTTATACCAATTCTTGATTTTGGATTTGCGATTTTAGATTGACAAACACTAAACCCTGAGAGGGTTCTAGCCTCTTCATCTGTAGCCTTAGTTTGAAGAATGATATTACCCGTTGCCTGATCAAGCCTCTCTAACCCGTTGGTCCTGCCTGGGCTTCGAAACTGGGAGCGTAAGCCTGTAGCAGAGCACTGACCTGGGTGAGGATTTCGTCTCCAGAGTTTTTGCCAAGGGCCTGCCGCTCGGGGAAGAATTCGGGACGATCCAGATTGCGGGCGATCGCTTCGCCCACCTGTTGCGCAATCAGCCCTTGCAATTCTTCCTTTGCCCGCTGACGCTGATAGTTAGCGCCTTCTTCAGTTGTGGCATAGAGGGGCGGGAGGCGGTTAAGGGCATAGGCCGCAATGTCGCCCAGATCTAGAGTGCGATCGCTGGTGGCTTCAATCTCAGCAACGCGGGCAATAGCCTCTGTCAATACCAGCTCTTCCATCACGTTAATAAATTGCTTGCGGGGAACAGCCACTACCTCGCCAGTTAGCAAAGCTCCCATCAACCGATCCAGAGCCATGTACTCCTCAATGGAAAGCTCTGAAGCCGTATCACAAATCCGCCCCACCTCTGCTTCCATCGCTGGAGTCAGGTAGCCATCCTGTAAAGCCTGCTCCACGATCTTCTCAATACTCATAGTGCCTCCATACTCCACAGCCGTTTGTTTGGATGGGTCGCCTTGATTAATGTTGCCCTAGATTAAACTCACTGCAACACTTTAATCAAAAGCTTACATAAACATTATTCAAACCAGCGTTGCTGAATCTGGGGATGAAAAAGGTGCTGGATGCTTGAAACTTCGCTTCAATTCATCCTGCTTTTCAGCAACGC
>JAIMBL010000172.1 GCA_023511615.1 Leptolyngbyaceae cyanobacterium HOT.MB2.61 | reverse complement strand
GGACACTGGGTTTAAGGGGGGTGTGGGGGCGAAGCCCCCAGCCAGGGGTTCCACCCCTGCACCCCGTCCTAAGCCTGGTGGCTATAGCTATATTGATTTTGTTTTGGTGATAAGCATCGCTTATCACCAAACTTTCAGAAGAGCCGGTTGCCTTTCAAGTTAGATAAAGCTGTCCGTTGATTTCACAATGTTCATCCCAGCATTGGCAAACCGCTGGAATGCCGCCTCAGCCTGTTCAGTAAAGTCAATTACACCAGGCACTACCACGGGGGAAGTGCAATCTTCTAGCAGATAAACCTTCCGTGTCAGTTTGGGATTAACCTTCTGAATCTCGGTCAGCAGGTCGTCAATTGTCCAGGCGACGCAATGACTCTTGGCCTGACCCGCAATAATTATCTTGTCAAAGTTCAATAATTCCTGAATCAGCACCGTATTTTTTTGGGCGATCGCCTCCCCTTCTGCCCCCTCCAACACCTCAGGACGCAGCACTGAGTAGTTTTCTGTCAAAGGATTGCTCCCCTTGATCTCAAAGTTTGTCTGGCTGCTGCGGGCAATGCAGTGAAAAAACATAGCCTCTTCAACTGCAGACACCAGCGCATGACCAATGCCCCCCAACATCGAATGATAGGGCCAAATTGTCAGGGGATATTTACCATCCTCAGTTAAGCGGCGGGTGTAGTGCAAAGCATGACGCTGGAGCGCTGAATAGTCCCCCTGGGTCAGGCTATAAGCAACGGTTGGATTCACTTTCCATACTCCCTGCTGCACCTCCTCCAGAGTAATCATGGTGGCAGCCGGCGTCGGGTGGTCTCCAGCCTTGTTCACCCAAAAGATGGGATGAAAAATCTGCATCGCTGTGTGAGTGTCCATGGTTGGGGTGATTTCAGTAATCAGTCCCAAATTACGGTAGATAAACTCGCACAGGCGAACATTATCTTCTACAGCTCCCCTTCCCGATCGCCCCCCTACAAACAGCTCAAAGCCAGGAATGCAAAAGGTATTCTGTACATCAATTGCCAGTAAACAGATGCGCTCCCTGTCCTCTGCGGCAAGTGAAATATGGTGCTGCACTGCCCAGGCTTTAGCTTCGGCTGCCCTTTGTTGATAGGGCACCCGCCATACCTCACCCACCTTAGCAGGATCGAAGTGAGATGGAATGGGTAGCTGCTGGGTGATGTGGATAGTCATGATTCACCTCCATCAGGAGAAGATGAGGAAATTAGCCAGCTCCCTGAATCAGAGCATAGCTTGAATCCTCAAAGATATAGAACTCCTGCCATCCCCACTGGCAATGTTGCTATTTCAAGGCTACCTCAGGTCGTCTTTCCAGTTCAGCGACCGAAGAATCTCTGTCGTCGGCAACTTCCTTACTCAGTTCCTCCAGCCGTTGCTGTTTCAGCAACTCCAGTTGGTGGTGGAGCTGTTTTCTAACGATGTAGCGGTAGCTGAAGAAGTGCTCGCCGATCGCCAGTGTGGCCAGATACTCCTCCACCAGGTTAGGTTTGAACAGAGCGATGATGAGCAAATTCCACCAGAAACGAGAACGGGTGGAACGCTTCACGCCCTGCCGCCACATAATGGCTTTAAACGCTCGCCACTGCTCTCGATCCAGTTTGCGATCGGACTTGCCCCGCCAGCCGTTCATCATCATGAAATGACGGAACGTGCGGTTCAAATAAGTCACCGGATCGTAGATTTCCCAGAACGCATCAATGTATTCTTCGGTAATTTCTTCCACCGGACGAGTTGGCACAAAGTTCATAATTGCCCCCTGGTGGAAGGTGGCCAGACCTTCGATCAGACGCCCTTCCTGCTTCAGACGATTCCACATCGCCGTGTTTTGCAGGGCCTGCAACATGCTGAACTGTCCCTGGGGAATCCCCGTTTCCATAATGAAGTCTTTAATGCGCCGTCCAGCACCGGGACGCTCATTATCGAAGCCCATGATAAAGCCCGACATAATCTGCAATCCCATCTGGGTGATTTTGTGGCAGGAGTCAATCAGAGACTGGCGGGTGTTCTGTACCTTGTTGATCCCAATCAAACTATCGGTATCCGGCGTTTCAATCCCCATAAAGACCAGAACAAATCCGGCTTTCACCATTAGTTCAATCAGTTCATCATCCTCGGCCAGGTTAAGCGACGCCTCTGTGATTAGTTTGAAGGGATATTTGTGCTGCTCCATCCAGGGAATCAGTTCCCGCAGAAAAACTTTGGCATTGCGCTTGTTGCCAATGAAGTTGTCATCCACCACAAAGATGTAGCGTCGCCAACCCAGATTATAAAGAGTTTCAAACTCCTTCAACATTTGCTCCGGTGTTTTGGTGCGGGGCTTACGACCGTAGAGGTTGATGATGTCGCAAAACTCGCACTGGAAAGGACAGCCGCGGGAAAACTGAACCGTCACAGCCAGATAGGCATTGAGGTCAAGCAGGTCGTAGCGGGCGATCGGCGTTTGGGTGACGTCGGGCTTTTCGGGTGATCGAAAAATACCGGTTTCTTCGCCGCGCTCCAACGCTTCCAGAAACATGGGAATGGTGCATTCACCCTCATCCAGAATCAAGTAGTGCGCACCTGCTTCCAGCGCCGCCTCTGGATAGGAGGTCGGGTAAGGCCCCCCAACGGCGACTTTCTTACCCAGCGACAGCCCCTTATGAATCAGATCCCGGAAGTCGAGCTTTTGAATGATCATTGAGGAAATGATGACCAGATCGCACCATTTCCAATCCTCATCGGTTTCAAACCGAAGGTTCCGGTCTACAAGGCGAAGTTCCCAGTCGGAGGGGAGGAGTGCTGCAACGGTGATCAGACCCAGAGGTGGATTGGTGGAGCGTAAACCTGCCAGATCTAGCGTTTCCTGGTAGGACCAGAAGGAGTTGGGCATCACAGGCCAGAGCAGCAAAGCTTTCATAAGCGACTCCTCAATTCATGGATTGTTATTGGTTTCCGGCGAGGTGAACTACATCTAACGTAATTAGCATCGTTTCACATCACTGATAAGGATTAGAAAGACTAAATTTAAGTCTTCCTTGCGAGATTTGTAAATTTCTTTGGAAGAAGTTCATTGCAGTCTACAACATATGAAGGGTGAGTCAGGAACAAAACTTAACCTTTTGTAAGCAAGGGGATTTATCCTGGTAAAGATTGGCAAATTTGTACCTTTCACCGTATCAAGGCTTACCCGAAAGTGAAAAAAGCAAAGAGCCATAAACCGGGATTTCACTTCTGGTATCATGGGGAGTTTGCACGGATTTCAACGCTTGCTAAGGAGACACCCAATCATGGCTCGGATGTATTATGACGCAGATGCCAATCTAGATTTGCTTGCTGGAAAGACGATCGCCATCATCGGCTACGGTTCTCAGGGTCACGCTCACGCCCTTAACTTGAAGGATAGTGGCATGAATGTGATTGTCGGCCTGTATCCCGGTAGCAAGTCAGCGATTAAGGCAAAGGAGTCCGGGCTGACTGTGCATACTGTAAACGATGCGGCAAAACTGGCGGATTTCATCATGATTCTGCTACCCGATGAAGTGCAAAAAACGGTTTACAAAAACGAGATTGAACCGCATCTGACTGAGGGGAAAACGCTGGCATTTGCCCATGGCTTTAATATTCATTTCGCCCAGATCGTGCCCCCCAGTACCATTGATGTGGTGATGGTGGCCCCGAAAGGACCAGGACATCTGGTTCGCCGTACCTACGAGCAGGGGGAAGGGGTTCCGGCTTTGTTTGCGGTATTTCAGGATGCTACAGGACAGGCTCGCGATCGCGCTATGGCCTATGCCAAAGGGATTGGCGGTACCCGCGCTGGCATCCTGGAAACCACCTTCCGGGAAGAGACGGAAACGGATTTATTTGGCGAACAGGTTGTTCTCTGTGGTGGCCTGACTGCCCTGATCAAAGCTGGATTTGAAACCCTGGTGGAAGCAGGGTACCAGCCCGAACTGGCCTATTTTGAGTGCCTGCACGAAGTGAAGCTGATCGTTGACCTGATCGTGGAAGGTGGGCTTGCCAAAATGCGCGATAGCATCTCCAATACAGCGGAGTACGGCGACCTCACCCGCGGTCCCCGGATTGTCACCGACCAGACCCGTGCTGAAATGAAAAAGATCCTGCACGAAATTCAAACCGGACAATTTGCCCGCGAATTTGTGCTGGAGAACCAGGCAGGCAAGCCAGGATTCACCGCTATGCGTCGCCGAGAAGCCGAACATCCCATCGAAGAAGTGGGCAAGGACCTGCGGGCCATGTTTAGCTGGCTTAAAAAAGCCTGAACAATTCCTATGTTTTTAGCGAAGTGGCAGGCAACAGGCGACAGGCATTGGGGGAGAAGATGCTTATAGCCTGTTGCCTGTAACCACTAACAACTCTTATCTCACGGAGAATGCCTCGCTGAAGCGGCGGGTAACGGGTTCCACCAGGAAGGTGAGGATGGACTTCTGGCGGGTGACGATTTCGGCGGTGGCTGCCATACCGGGGGTAAGTTCAACTTCTCTATCCCGGACAGCGATCGCCTGCTTGTTTAGCTGGATTCTGACAGGAAACACAAGCCCTACATCTTTTTCAAGAATGGCGTTGGGGCTGACTTTTTCCACCACTCCATCGACGATGCCAAATTCCTGATAGGGAAATGTTGCCAGCTTCACCTTTGCCCGCATCCCTTCCCGAATGAAGCCAATGTCCCGGTTCAAAACTTTGGCATCCAGTACGAGCCGTTCTCCTTTGGGAAGCATTGACAGTAACTCTTCCCCAGACTGCACCGGTCCTTTGGTTGCCTTAATGTTGTAAACCGTGCCATCAAAGGGGGCTTCAAAGATTTCTTTGTCACGTTGCTTCTTAGCCGATGCCAGTTTACCCGTGACATCGGTTAGTTCTTCTCGTCGTTTTGTCAGTTGAGTCAGGATTTCGCTCTGACGCTGGGAGCCCAACCCGGCAGCGGTGCTTCTAGCTCCTTGAAAAGCCTCTTCAGCCTGGGCAACCCGCTCGCGCTGGGCATCAATTTCCTTCTCAATCGAGACAACCCTATCTCTCGCGCTGATTACTTCATCCTGAGCCCGAATATAGTCCAACTGGGGCACGGCACCGCTGCCCTTGAGGCTACTGAGGGCCTGTTCCCGCGTCTGAGCATTCTTGAGACTGTCCTTGGCATACACCAGATTTTCCTGTAGGCGGGAAAGGCGGGCGATCGCTTCCTGGCGGGTCGCATACTGACGTTCCACTTCAGCATTTGCCGTTGCCTGCTTGGTGTCAAATTCCTTCAGACGAGCTTCCAGCAACTGATCCTGGAGGGGTACCCCAGCTTTACGTTCACCCCGACTTTCGGCCTCCAGACGGGCAATGTCCTGACGAATGAGTTCCGCCGATTTCGCCAGCCGGTCTACATCGGTCTGGGTTAGCTCGGAGTCCATTTCCAGTAAAACGGTGCCTTTCTTGACGAGCTCCCCTTCCTTGACGTTGATTCTTTTAATACTGCCATTGCTAGATGCCCGGAATGGACGAACTTCTGTCGAAGCAACAATCTGACCGTTGGCCGGGGCAACTTCGTCCACTTTACTGAAGGCGGCCCAGGCGATCGTCCCAAACACAAGGGCAGTAATACTTCCGGCTAACAGACGAGTGTAGAGGGGCGGCAACTCTTGAACGGCTTTACCCAGTTCGTAGGAAAGCGACTCTTCCGGGTTCGCTAACCTTTGCTTGACCTGACGTGATTGGGCAGGAGTAGAGGATACGGAAACTCGCATTGAGGATAAGACCTCCCGATTCTGGCGGTGGGGCAAATATTTAGACTCTTTCACTATAGTTCCCCAGACCGATTTAAGAGTCATTCATCAGACTGGGGGCATCAAGGCAATCAATCGCTAGGCTAGATGGCTCTCCTGAGAGTTTGGTGATAAGCTTCGCTTATCACCAAAACAAAATCAATATTTCAGGGATTTTGTTTGAGACGAAAGAGTCACTTACGCTCATCTTCCACCGGTAAGCCGAGAAAACCGGCTAGATGAGCTTTAAATAATTGGCTTAAGCTGGTATTCACTACTAATAAATTGCCGAATTTATGGAAGAGTTCCGATCTCTATTGCGCAGATTTTATATTTCTTAGTAACTCTTAGGCTTCTTATTGAAGTATTCAGCCCCTTCCAGGGTTAACACTGAGATATTGTTCGTTCACCTTTTACTTTTTCGACTTACCGTGTTCCAACTGCTGCAACTTTTAATTCACACTATCCAACTATTGCTGGTTCCGATTTGTTTCGTTAGCGCCTGGGTGATTGTATTTTTGATTGGTTGGAGCCTCTGGGCAGCTACCCGCGATACGGTTGCCCGTTCCCGCCAGATGCACCAAATTCCCTGCTCCGAGTGTCGCTTCTTTACCAGTGATTATCACTTGAAGTGTACGGTACATCCTTCTACAGCACTGACCGAGGCCGCTATTAACTGTCCCGATTTTGAGCCAGGGAAGCTGCAACCCTTAATGCCAGAAATGCAGGAAAGCATTCATCGATAAATTGTATCTATAGCGCTCCTATCTGGATTGTGAAAAGGGATTCCGGCGGAATCCCTTTTCACAAAGCCCTTTCCTTTCACAAATTATTTAGGACTGCTATAAGTAGCTGGGTGCAATTCAATTGAGGATGGTTTTGGAGGTGGAGGGGGTGAAACCCCATGCCTGGGGGCAGCGCCCCTGCTCCCTTTTTTTCCAACTAATGATGTCTACTAACTTATGCTGATTCGAAAACTTGGTGCCTGCGAAGAATTTGTCGCAGGAGATAGCACTCTGCTGCGAGAACTCCTGCATCCCGATAAGCAGCCATTGGAGTTGCGTTATAGTCTGGCCCATGCAATCGTGCCAGTTGGGCAAACTTCCATTCCTCATTCTTTAAAGACTACTGAGGTTTACTACATTCTCAGTGGCAGAGGCGAAATGCATATCAATGAAGAGGCCCACCCAGTCGAACCGGGGGATGCGATCTATATTCCGCCCAACGCCAGGCAGTATATCAAGAACAGTGGTACAGAGCCGCTTATCTTCATCTGTATTGTTGACCCAGCCTGGCGTAAGGAAGACGAAACCGTTTATACGTAGCCATTTTTAGAGTTTCCAGAGGCTGAGAACCGAAATATTCACAACTTAGTTCACAACTTAATTTCAGGGTGGGCAGTGTCCGCCCTCTGTAAAGTTGCTCGAACGGTTACTTAGTCTCCGGTAGAGTCAGGAAAGCGATTGTTCGGAATTTGTTCAGCCTCTGGGCAGTCGTCAGACACAACGGGCTCTGCATTCCCCCTGGGAACAGATGCCAGTTTTTGAGTCACGGCCCCAATACTTTCCAAACGAACCATTTCCTCCCAGGAACTGATTTCGTCGTCTTCTTCCATTTCGTAGCGCAGAGTAACCAGGTCTCCTTCGATCTCAAGGATTCGTGCCCGCTCTATCCAGCGCTGTTGGTCCCGCAAGAAGATCCAGACTTCGCGACCGTCGCAGCACAGTTGATAGATCTTGCGGTGTAGCATGGTTGCTTCTCCTGAGCAGTAAATTGGTCAAATACTTCGTATGACACCCTGATAGGTATCGCTTCCTAAAGCTTCAATCAGTGTTGAAATCTTAAACCCATCGACAAAAGAACAGAAACCCTTATCTAAGCCCATAACCATCCCTTGGCTCCGCTTGAGAAAGGGTTTCAAAGGTAATTGGCTCTATAGCAAACCAACGGCAAGACTCATAAACCCTGCATTTACTCACTGAGTCGAACGCTATAGAAGACTTACTTTGAGGAAAAAGAATGGCTGCTGAGGTCATTATTCAGGCATGCGAGAAGGTGCAATGTGAGACTCACTCAGAGCGAATAGGAGAAAGGTAATGTTAGAGAGAAATGCTTTGGCTTAGAGGGTAAGCAGGTCAGGAGCGATCGGTGGTAAGAGAATAATTGAAAGCCATCCATCAAATCAGCCATCGTGCTTAGTGTTCTCCCTTTTCTGCAACTGCAACGGGCTGGGCTAACTCTTCATTCGAACTCTGTATTCAAATTATGCGTTCTCAAGTATCGGATTGTACCAATTATTCTAGCGATTGTTAAGGGCAGTTAGGGTGAGTATTACGAAGATGATGTGAAATTCAGAAATGGAGGGGATTGGGATGTTATTGCATTTGAGCACCTGGCTTGAGGTAGAAGCCTATCTGGAGCAATCCAGGGGAATTATTTTTCCCATTGGCTCAACGGAGCAGCACGGACCCACGGGGCTAATTGGGACAGATGCGATTTGTGCAGAGGCGATCGCCCGCGGAGTAGGAGACGCCACCCAGGCACTGGTGGGTCCCCCAATCAATGTGGGAATGGCGCTGCACCACACAGCATTTCCGGGCAGTATCAGCTTGCGACCCAGTACCCTGATTCTGGTTATCCGGGATTACATTACCAGTCTGGCGCGGGCAGGCTTTACCCGGTTTTTCTTCATTAACGGACATGGAGGCAATGTAGCCACCTTGAAGGCCGCCTTTTCAGAGGTTTATGCTACGCTGACTGACCTGAATCTACCCAGGGCTGACCAGGTACAGTGTCAGGTCAGTAACTGGTATATGAGCGCAGCCGTGTACAAGCTGGCAAAAGAGCTTTACGGCGATCAAGAAGGCTCCCATGCAACGCCCAGCGAAGTTGCCCTGACTCAATACATTTATCCAGAGGCAATCAAGCGGGCGACTTTGAGCCCGGAGGTTTCTAAGGACCACCGAATTTACAGTGCAACTGATTTTCGTCGCCGCTATCCAGATGGCCGAATGGGGTCAAATCCAGCATTAGCGACCCCCGAACACGGCAAGCAGTTCTATGACCTGGCAGTGAAAGAATTAAGCAGCGCCTACCTGGAATTTCTCAATGCGCAATGAGTATACTCTCGCCCCTCCCCCCTCACTCCCTCAGCCGCCTCTGATACCTTCTGGCAGGGTTTCAAACCTATGCCGCAGCAGTCTACTAGTTTCCATAACGCATCCGGATCCTGACGTTAGTATTAGAGCCTGCCAGCAGGAAGGTGGCTTCTCCATACTTAGGGGGGCCTGTACGGGAATAAACCGGGTTATTGGAAAATCCGTAGCCTTCGGTCGGCATTCCCAAAGAGTTGCGGTTGAGCTTGCCATCGCCGTTGGCATCGTGAAAAACCGCTACTGCGTAGTTACCAGATGGGAGGCCGTTGAAGGTGAAGGTCATCGGATTGTCTGCAATTTTACTGCACTGACGCCTGGCACCGCTGGTATTGCCTTCAGGAAAACCCCGACTGCTAGAAAACAACCGAATACAGAGTTGCCCCCGTTGATTGCGAATGCCGTCAACCTGAACGGTCAGGTTTCCCTTGAAGGCAGCTTCTCCGCTGTGGGAAAGGGCAAATGCCGTCAAGATGGCCAGCAAAGATCCACCTGTTCTGATATACCCCTGCATTCAATTTCTCCCTACTCTGCTCATTCAGCTTCTGGTTGTCTGCGTCCTGTCAGGGCGATCGCGATCGCATCCACCACCCTGGAGACTTCAGTAATGTCCATGCCCAGGTCTGGGGCTAATTGTCCCTTCGGAATAATGGCTTGCTTGAAACCAAGTTTGGCCGCTTCTTTGAGTCGCAGTTCCATCTGAGAAACCGGACGCACCTGCCCCCCCAGCCCAACTTCACCAATCAGCACAGTACGCGGGTCAACAACGCGATCCCGGAAACTGGCAACCACAGCAACAGCGACGCCTAAATCTGCCGCAGGTTCCCCGACGTTCAGCCCACCTGAAGAAGCGACATAGGCATCTAATTTTGAGAGAGGAATGCCCACCCGCTTTTCTAAGACAGCCAGAATTTGCAATAAACGATTATATTCAATCCCTGTCGTGGAGCGACGCGGAGAACTGTAACTGGTGGGGCTGACCAGGGCCTGCAACTCAACCACGATGGGGCGGGTACCCTCACAGGCAACAATGATGGCACTACCGGGCGAATATTCTTCCGGGTTGCCTAAGAACAGTTCTGAGGGATTCAGCACCTCCTGTAAACCCTGATCTACCATCTCAAAGACCCCAATCTCGTGGGTTGCCCCAAACCGATTCTTGACTGATCGCAGTAGACGGTGGCTGGCAAACCGATCGCCTTCAAAATAGAGCACCGTATCGACCAGGTGTTCCAGAACTTTGGGGCCGGCGATCGCCCCCTCCTTCGTCACGTGTCCCACAATGAACAGCGTAATATTCTGCCGTTTTGCAATCTGCATCAGCACAGAAGTACATTCCCGCACCTGTGCTACTGACCCCGGAGCCGACGATAGCGCACTGAAATAGAGGGCCTGAATACTGTCAATCACGGCAATGTGGGGCTTTAACGATTCCAGTTCTGCCAGAATGGTGTCCAGGTCTGTTTCGGGAAGCAGGTAGAGGTCAGACGGAGTGGGGGGTGTGGAGGGGGAAGACGGGGAGGAGGTAGGGGAGAAGGGAGGATGAGAAGGAGCCGTCACCCCTAACCTTTGGGCTCTCAGTTTCACCTGCTGGGCTGACTCCTCCGCACAGACGTAAAGGATTCGATAATGGTGAGACAGGGAGTTAGCCATTTGTAACAACAGCGTAGATTTACCGATGCCAGGGTCGCCACCAATGAGGACAAGGGAACCAGGAACAATTCCACCTCCCAGCACCCGATCTAATTCGCTGTAGCCAGAAGGAAAGCGGACTTGGGGATGGTCAACGACCTGATTTAAAGTCAGGGATGCTTTGGGTTGGGGAGGAAGTTGAAGGTGGGATCTGCCCCGACTACGAGACGCTGCGGCGACCGAGGCACGGGCAGCCAGTGGGGTCGCAGGAGTCAATACCTGCTCTTCCAGAGTATTCCAGGAACCGCAGGCAGGACATTTTCCAAAGTATTGGGAGGATTCTGCACCGCATTGATTACAAACGTAGTGCGATCGAGTTTTAGGCATTTATTCTGACCAGAACCTGAGTGTTCTTATGGCTGAGGAAAAAAGGCAGGCCAACAAATCTTAAGAAAGCGGGAAATTGCGATCCCCTCAAATCTTAAGAAAGTTTGAAACGTAGCCAGGATAGGAATTTTAGAGCTTTGAATCTGTATAAATGAAGTATTATCTTTAATGATAAAGTACAGAAA